>JAFGFE010000013.1 GCA_016931225.1 Candidatus Zymogenaceae bacterium | reverse complement strand
TTTGGGTTAATCCATCTTAACAGGAAGACCGTGACTCGTCTTCTTCTAACTCGTCACCTGTCAACGCTTTTAGTGACTAGGGCATATTATGCATTCGGATTTATTCGTGAACATACGAAAAATGCAAAACAGCTTTTTATTCTCACACACAATTTTTCTTTCTTTCAACAAGTTCGTCACTGGTTCCGTTATCGTAGCCGTCAAGCATGTTTTTATATGATTGATTGCTTATATGATGGAGAAAAAAGATTTTCGAAAATTACTGATCTTGACCCACTCCTTAAAGATTATGATTCTGAGTACCACTATCTCTTTTCGAGAATATACAGAGAAGCAGGAAATTCAACTCAGACTTCCCTCGAAGAAAAATACATATTCCCAAATATGGCTAGACGGCTACTTGAAAGTTTTCTTTCATTTCGACAGCCTAACATTCCACGTGGTCTTACGAAAAAAATAGAGTTAGCTGAATTTGATGAATCCAAAAAAGTCCGAATAATCCGTTTTTTGCAGACTCATTCACATGGCAGAGATATTGGAGAGTTGGAACATGATCCATCAATCCTCTGTGAAACTAGTACAATTCTTAATGACTTATTGGAATTTATTGAAGCACTAGATCCTAAACATTTCTCCGCAATGGTAGAGCTATGTAACTCAAACGATTCATGAAAATAGTCAAGAACTATAAATAGGATATCGGTTATAGGAAATCAAAACGCCATCCCCTTGAATAATCAGAGGGATGGCGTTTTACTCTCTCGTCGGACACGGAATGCTATTTTTGAGGTATCATCACTTCAAGGATGTATATTGTATTATAAGCAGTATCAGCGGCGTGTCCCGTTGTTTGATTTACTGCGGCCTCAACACCTTCTTGTTGATCTTGCCGACGGCCGTCAGGGGAATTTCATCCAAGAACTCTATCACCTTGGGAGTCTCGTAGGGGGTGAGTCTTTCCCTGGCGTATGTTGTGATATCCTCCTTGAGGGCGTCGGAGTCTTTTTCCACGTACTCCGGTTTCAACTGTATGAAGGCCTTTACGATCTCCGATCCGGGCCGCTCCGGGTTGGGGAGGCCTATCGTTGCGATCAGGTCAACCGCGGGGTGTTCCGAGAGGACATCCTCCACCTTCACCGAGAAGACCTTGAATCCGCCGACGATGATCATGTCTTTCGTGCGGTCGACGATCTTCAGGTAACCCTCATCATCCATGATCGCCACATCGCCCGTGTGCATGTATCCGTCCTTGTCGATGGCGTTTTTCGTCTCTTCGGGCTTCTTATAATACCCGACCATCACCTGCGGACCCTTGACGCATATCTCCCCCGGCTCACCGATGCCGACCTCCTTGCCGGTGGCGGGATCGACCAGCTTCACGTCGGTGTTGAGAATCGGGACGCCGATCGACCCCAGCTTCCGTTTGCCCTTGTACGGATTGCTGGCGATCAGCGGAGACGTCTCTGACATCCCGTACGCCTCAACGAGCTTCCCCTTTCCGACAATCGCCTCGAGCTCCTTTTGAGATTCCTCGGGGAACGGCGCGGCGGACGAGAGGCAGGAGGTAATATTGGAGTGATCGAGATTCCTGAAATCGGGGTCCGCCATGAGAAGCTGGTACAGTGAGGGGACGTTGACGAGGGTCGTCGGGCGATATTTCTTGATCTGACTCGTGATATACTTGGTGTCCCGGGGGTTGGGGACCAGTATCTGTGTCCACGCGAGGTACATGCCGTTCATGTTGACATAGAGCCCCGCGATGTGGAAGTAGGGATACCCCGAAATAGCCGGCCCCTCGCCCTTTTTCCAGCCGAGCCAGGTCTGATAGACAATCAGGTTCGATACGGCGTTTCGGTGTGTGAGCATGGCCCCCTTGGGAGGCCCGGTGGTGCCGCCGGTATACTGGAGATGGGCGATGTCATCGGGGGTGATGTCCAGCCCGGGGTCCTTATCGGAAAAGGCGCCCGGTTTGGTCACCTCCTCCATCAGGTAGACGGTTTTATCGGAAAGCGGCGTGACCTTCCCGGTGGGAAACTTCTTGAGGAGTTTTCCGAGCACCCGTTTCACCGTCGGGAGATATCCCCCGATGCTCGCGGCGACGACGACCTTGAGCTTCGGGAGGTTGGGGGCGATTTTGGTGAGCCGCGCCTGGAAGATCGCATCCAGCGTGACTAGCCCCCTGGCGTCGGAGTCCTTGAGCTGATATTCCATCTCCTCCGTCGAGAGGAGGGGCGACACCCCGGAAACGGCGCAGCCCGCCCTCAGCGAGCCGAGCCAGGCGATGACATACTCCGGAATGTTGGGGAGGTTGATCCCCACGACGTCGCCCTTCTTGAAACCGTTTTTGATCAGCATATCGGCGAACCGATTGGCGAGGACGTCGAGCTCTCCAAAGGTAATTACGGTTCCCATGTAGATTAGGGCGGGTTTCTCCGGAAACTGCTCAAAGGTCGGTCTTATGGCGTCGATGAAGCTCATCTCCCACAACGCGGGATCAAGATCGTCGAGGCCCTTATCCCATGACTTTTTCCAAAATTTCTGCTCTTTTTTCATAAACACCTCTCAATCGAGACAACTGAAAAAATACAGGGTCATACAACTCGTCCTCTTCACCGGGGATTTTATCATATAAAGCGTTAATAATTCATATATAAATTTACAAAATTTATTTTTCGGTAACTCCACGGAACACACGTCGAATGTGAATGAGCGCCGTAAAAAAACCATCCCCGCGCGTGAACACGAGGATGGCATGTATGCGTATCAGGTTTTTTCGCCGGAAGAACCCGCCGTCAGGCGGTGCCGCTCTTTTTTTCCTCCAGCTTCTTCAGGTGCTTGGTGAAGTAGGTATTGGCGTTGTCCATGAAGACATCCACCGGCATGATATCCCGACTTACGATGGCGAGGGTCTCGGCCTTCATTTCGCCGGTGCCGATCAATTCCTCCCCTGCCTTTTTCGACGCCTCAAGGATATCGGAGAACTGATCCTCCATGCCCATCATGATCATCGGCTGGATCGACTGGGCGTTGGGCCGAAGCAGGGCGCCGGCGAACTCCCGCTCCATGTTGGTGGTCATTGCCCTGAAGTGATCCAGCATGGCGTCGAAGTTTTCCGTGGTAAAATACCCGCAGGTGGATACCACCACCACCTTCCCGTGTCCGTATCCCTCCCGGACCGGGTGCCGGTCCCGGCCGTCCCGCATTTCCAAAAACGGAAGACCCATCGGCGTCATGCGGTCCAGGAACATCTTCATCGGTCCGGATACCCCGTCCCAATAGAGCGGCGTGGCGAAGACCATGATGTCCGCCGCCTTGATCATCGGCAGCACCGGGTCGTAATCGTCTTTGAGGACGCATTCCCCCGGGGTCTTGAGCCAGCAGCCGAGGCATCCCAGGCACGGCTTGATGTTCATCTTTCTCGTGTAGAGTACCGTGACCTCCGCCCCCTTGCTTTTCATCCCGTCGATAAAGGGATTCAGAATCCAGCCGGTGTTTCCCTTGTCACCGTGGGGGCTCGCATTGACGATCAGAACGTTCATGGATCTTCCTTTCGCCTGTACATGAAATCGGTAATTCCCGGCGGCCGGAATAATCGGATATGCGCCGCCGATCACCCATTATACCTGATTGGTGAGTCAACACAACAGAATTATTCCGCCCCGTATGCGGGAACGGTCGTGTCGGCGGGCATCCGGCGGCGATAGTTCGTGAGGTGGGGGTCGTCCCGCGTCAATGTGGTGACGTTGTCAATGATTCGGCGCGCCAGGTCGTCTGTGGACATGCGGTGGAGGTCGGCCAGGGCGCCGATCACATCGAAAATGAGGGAGGGCGTCCCCTCGGGTATGTCCTTTCGATACCACACGATTCCGACGGGGTTGTCCGTCTCGGTGAGGAGGCGATCGAGCGGTATCCTTCGGGCGATATCGCGGATTTTCCTCGAGAAAAGGATTTCGACCCCCACCGTGAAGTAGCATCCGATGTCGATGAGGGCGCCCAGGGCGTCCTTCGGCCCCGAGTACCAGTGGATGATCGCCCGGGTGATGTCGCGGGACCGAAGCCGTTCGGCGATCGTCTTTTCCGCGCCGGTGGTGTGGAGGTTCAGGATTTTCCCGGTTTCCCCGGCATGGGAGAGGAAGTATTCGAACACCCGCTCCTGGGCGGGGTATCTCTTTTTGTCGGTGACGTATCGGAAATCGAGCCCCACCTCCCCGATGACGGGGGCGGACAGGAGCCCTGCGTCGAGCGTGTCCGTGCGGTCGGCATACTCCTGTGCCTCCCAGGGGTGCACGCCGAAGGCCGGGATGACGAGGTCGGATTTCTCCGCCAGGGCGAAAGTCTCCCGGTAGGACGCGGGATTCATGGCGGCGGAGATGGTGAGGATGCCGTGGGCCTCGATCTCTTGAAGCGCCTTTTCGCCGCCGTCCCGATAGAGATCGAGGTGCGCGTGGGCGTCGATATACTGCGCCGCCTTCGGGATCGGTTTCATCCGCCTCTCATCTCCCGTCGTACATTTCACGCATCATAGCAGCATCCGTCGGCGGGGTCGAGGGGAAACGGCGCTTCATCGGATGCGGGGTGCATCGCCGCCCGCCGTAATCTTCACCCGCCCGCAGCACCGCACCATGCGGTACAAAGAACAGCATCTTTGCCGATCAAGAACGATACAAAGCGGTTGACAGAAGCGGCGAAAATTGATACAAGAGACAATACCCACGGGAAAAAAAAGACGGGGCCGCACCTTTTCGGCCCCGCCCGTTCTTTAACGGTTTTTTTGTATGAAAAGAAAAAAACGCGCCTGTAGCTCAGGGGATAGAGCAACGGACTTCTAATCCGTAGGTCGCAGGTTCAATTCCTGCCAGGCGCGCCAGATATTTCAAATAATTTCAAAGACTTGGCAAGGAATCCAAACGCTTTTTACTTCATCCAAAAGCTTAAAACGTCTCAAGTGTCACTTTTGTGTCACTTTTTTTATGTCTCCGCAGAGATAATCAGTTAACCTGCTAACGGCATCTCTCCCGTCTGATTCATCCACCGTATTGTAACGAAGGAACATCGACGTGGTTTTGTGCCCCGTTTGTGCCATGATCACCGAATCGTGGATACCCGCCTTTCTCATGTTTGTCGCAAAGCAGTGGCGCAAGTCATGCATCACAAATTCTTTGATCCCCGCCCGTCGACACGCACCTTCAAAGGCAGTGCGAATAGTCTTTACAGGTCTCCCATTTTTATTGGTGAAGACAAACGTATGAGTGAGGCTTCTCACCTTGTTGGCACGCTTCAAGATTTCCACAACATCATCGGTGAGGTACACACGT
>JAFGFE010000012.1 GCA_016931225.1 Candidatus Zymogenaceae bacterium | reverse complement strand
GCTCCTGTCACAACATGGACGCCGAGATCACCTTCAAGGACGCCATGCACCATAACTGCGTTGTGTGTCACATTGATGAGGTCGCCGGGGGCAAGAACCCGCCCACCGACTGTCTCGGATGCCACGAGCAGCGACCATAAGACCATCACCGACAGATAAAAAACTCTCTTCGGCGCCCCCTGATTCCGGGGGCGCTTTTTTACTTGTAAATCAATCTGTTTATGTTACCATATGGAGGCTGAACATTCCCTACGGATGTTTAAAGACGAACCGTCGTATTGAAACGGAAACAGAACAAGGCGACTCCGAACCGATTTATTTCTCATTGTTTCGATGAACTCCCTCTGCCCCAATAAGGTATGTATCACCATGGGGCTCCCCAGCAGACCAAGCGACTGCATCATTTAGTATCCCAAACCGAACGTACATCCGTAACATGGGTTTTCTGCGCCAAGACGATAAAACAAATCGTCGAGGAGTATATGCAACTCAGAAATAATCCTTCAAGGGAACATCAATCACTGAGGACACCATAATCACGACGATGTTGTCCCGATCGATCCAACAAGATGAGTAGCTGCATCATGCGGCATCTTGTTCAGAACCACATGAAAGAGATGATCGGAGATCAGGGAAAACAATAAGTTTCTTCAACTGCATATATATAATAAGGAGGAGGCAATGAAACCATACAAGTTCTCTTTCAGCGTATTTCTTGCTATAGTCGTTGTCAGCGTGTTCCTGGTAACATTCGGCTGCGGCACAACAGCACCGCCGACCCATGAGGCGGAATACGACGTGATCGTCATCGGCGCCGGTATGGGAGGACTCTCCGCCGGGGCGCATCTTGCCGCCAGTGGGCTGAAGGTCCTGGTGCTGGAACAGCACCACAAAGTGGGCGGCTGCACCACTAACTTCAGCCGGGGAGCCTTCGTTTTCGATACGGCGCTCCACGAAATGGCCGGCGGCGGTCCCGGCAGAGCGGACCGCGGCCTGTATCAGCTTCACAAGCTGTGCGGCGTTGATGAGTACGTTGAGCTCTATGAGCTGCCGGAGTTCTATCGATCCGTGTATCCGAACGGCCTGGATATAACCCTGGGCAACACATGGGAGAAATGGGATAGCACCCTGGGAGAACAATGGCCCGAAGAAGCAGAAGGCATCGATAAATTTCACACCCTCTGCTCGTCGTTCATGAACGAAATGCTCAGTTTGAGGGATCTCTTCCGTATGACCGGTGTCGAAGCCTTCTTCACCAAGATGAAGGTCCCCATGAAGCAGAAGATTTTATTTGAATGGAAGGACAGAACCATCCAGGATCTGATGGACGAATGCTTCACCGACGAGAAGCTCAAGGCGGTTGTCTCCCAGCTCTGGGTCTACTACGGTGCCCCGGTGCCCTACGCGTCATGCCTCCTTCTCTTATCCGCCACCGATTCATATCTGACCGACGGCATTTGGCACGTCAAGGGCACTTCCCAGGCCCTGTCAGACGGCTATGAGATGCTCATTCGCAAGCTGGGCGGCAAGGTGAAAACCGATACCCTGGTGACCGAGATCATCATCGAGGACGGCATCGCCACGGGCGTCGTCACCGAATACGGTGACGTCTACACCGGCCGCTACGTTGTCTGCAACACCGACCCCTACCAGATGATTTTCAATTTGATTGGAGAGGAAAACCTCCCCGCAGGTTACGTGGCTAAGATCAGGAACATGGAGCCCGCCAACTCACTCTTCGGCGTGTATATGGGTCTGAATGTGGATCTCGCCGAACGGGGTTATAATGACACGGAGTTGTTTGTCAACACCTCTCTGGATAGCGTCGTGATGCACGACAACATGATGTCAGGAAACTTCTCGGAAGGCGGGGTAAGCATCACCATCTACACAAACTTCGGAGACCCGATCTACGCCCCGGAAGACAAAGGCATGTCGGTGGTTGTGCTCCATGCCTATAGTGACTACGACATCTGGCCCATGGACAAGGGTGAATACCGGGATATGACGGAAGAGAAGGCACAGGAGCTGATCAGCCTTGCGGCGACGGTCATTCCGGAGCTCGCGAATCCCGCATACATCGAGGAGATGGAAATCATCACCCCGGTTACCCTGAAGGAATTCACCATGAACCATGATGGTGTTGTCTATGGATTCTACCTGTCACCGGACCAGTGGGAGAAGATACCCAACAACACTCCCATCGACAATGTATTCATCGCCAGCAACTGGACCCAGGCATGGCACGGCGTCAGCGGCTGCCAGATAAACGGCTGGAGGGCCGCCCGCCTGATCCTTGATATCGAAGGCATAGAATAGGAGGAGAGTCATGAACAAGAAACGTATCGTTCCGATTCTGGCCGCAGTGACGCTCTTCGTGCTCTGTGCCGGCTTGGTTGCCCTGTCCCAGGAGTACGGCCCATACGGCCCGGAGAAGATCTTCATCGACGACACCACCAGGGCGACGCTGCGGTATCTGCCGGTGGATTTCGACCACCAGGAGCATCAGGCCGATTACGACATCAGCTGTGTGACCTGCCACCACACCAATGACGAGGACTTCATCTCCGGTGTGCCCCCGACGTGCGGCTCCTGTCACAACATGGAAACCGAGATCACTTACAACTTCAAGGACGCCATGCATCAAAACTGCGTTGTGTGTCACATCGATGAGGTCGCCGCGGGCAAGAACCCGCCTACGGAATGTCTCGATTGCCACGTGCAGCGGCCGTAACAGTGGTCCATACACACAAAAAACGGCGCCCTTGATTTTTGGGGCGCCGTTTTTTCCTTGGAAATCAATCTATTTATGTTACCATATGAGGGGTGGATACCCCCGACGGCTGTGGAAAGCCGAACCGGCGGACGGAAGCGGAAACAGAACAAGGCGGTCCCGAATCAATTCACATCAAATCGATCCGATTGACTCCCCGGGAGGCGTGCGGCATGAAAAAAAAGGATATTCTCTTCATCATCATTGTGGCGGCGCTCATTGCCGCAGCCTTCGGCATATTCCAGGTGGTTCTCCCGTCCCAGGGGCGGGAAATCGTCATCGAAGAGGGAAATGAGCTTGTCGGCGTGTTCCCTCTGGAGGAGGAGAGGATAATAGAAGTCCAGGGTCCTTTGGGCATCAGTACCGTCGTCATCGAAAACGGGGAGGCCTACATGCTGGATTCCCCCTGCCCCAACAAGGTATGCATCGCCATGGGCCACATCAGCGAGCCGGGCGATACCATCATCTGTATCCCGAACCGGGTCTACATCCGGGCTCGGTAATCTTTCCCCCTCCCCCCTTCACCCGGACCTTTTTTTACCGGTATATTTCCCGGTTTGCTGTGCGATGTTGGTAACATCGTTGCAACGACCGGCGGAGAACTCTCCGGAGTTAAGGCTCATCAGAGACGGCCGCGTCCCGGCGGGAGTAAACAGCAGTCACGCCCGGATTAATACAGACCGTTTCGCGTGTTCCATCGCGAATGATTATTCCTTATCCAGCCCCTTCATTGTAAGTATCTCCAGGGCTCTCTCAATATCCTCCCCTGTTACCTTTAACACGACAGGCGCATCCGCCGGGCAGAGATGGTTCGAATCGTGGACATGAATCATGCGTATCTCGCCCGTCTCGTCCCCTCGATACGAGGGCTGAGATGTCAGATAATTGTAGGGGAAAAACGGGAACCTCCCGGGAAGAACATACACGACAAATCCCGTCCCGTCATTCTCATACTCAATTTCAACCGCATCCCGGGATACATCGAAGAACTCATCAACGAGCTCGCCCTCCACCGGCAAGGGAAGAGAGGATACCTCCCCTCCGTCACCATCACCAAGGCGCATGCGCGCCATCTCAAATGCCATTAATTCCACCAGGGCCTGCTCACGGCGGCTCTGCTCGATCCCCGGCCAATAGCCCACGAATGCGACCGTCATCCCCATCAAGAACAGGGTGGTCAGAATAAGGAGCACACCGGCGGGAATCAGGCGCAGGGGATTCGCGCCGGTCGATTTCGCTTCACCCTTTCTTTTACACGACGAGCCGATCCCCCAAAAGAGCATATCGCCCCCCCGTTTCAGGGCGATGATACCGAAAACCAACGCCACGCCCGCTCCGAGGCCTTCGTGTGCCGCCGAAACCAGAATCGCCAGAATCGCCCCGAGAACCAACAGGACCCCCCTCCGGGAAGACCGCTCGCCCCGAAGCCGCTCCCGTACCGCATACGCCCCACCTGCCAGAGAGAGGAGTATCATCGCCGGGAGTATCAGCACCTCGGACAGGAGAATCTGCGGCCCGGGCGGCTGATTCGCGAACGCGGGCGCCGCTGAAAACAGCACGAAGAGAAAAACCGCGTATCGGACACTATGCTTCATCATCTTCTATGACCTTCCATGAAAAATCCCAGTCCTCCGTCGGCATAAAATCCTCTTTTTGAAAGAAAAGAACGTGTGTATCCGCATGAATGAGGGGATAGGTGGAATGTATGATCTCGACTCCCTCCGGCATCAGACGGAACTCGCCTCTTTCAATGGCACGTCTCCAAAGGCGTGTCGTGGTCAAAAGATAGCACGCGTTCTTATTCGGTGCGTATTGAATATATTCGACCATGATCGTGACGCTGTCGCGCGGCGGAACCGTCACCTCACATCGATATGCTCCCAGAAGGTACCGAACGGGAAACGGTTCATGAGCGGGCTTCAGTGCTGCAACACGGATTAAAACGGGAGAAGGATTATCCTGATCGATCGGAAGAGGAACGGTGAGACCCTGAATGACCGGAAACGGCAGGAAGTTGTCATAGACATAGGTTCCCCGTACATGAACACGATCGGGATATACGGTGATATCAATCTGTTCCTCGGTGAAACGAACGACGGGCAATACACCCGAAAGAAATAGGAGAGCAAAGAAACTGAGGACCAGGACGAAGCAGCGCATCACCCCGGAAACGGGACGTTTTATACACCGTGACGACCTATTGTGTCCCACAAGTGCTCACCTCCCGATGCTCACAAAGAAGACACCGATCCACATCCCCATGCCCGGTTATGCCCCCATATTCCCCTTGTCCGCTTCCTGCATCGAGCGGGAATTCTGGTACCATGCGTGAAAATGAAACCCCATGATGAACCGGAAGAATGCGGATTCCGGCCTGATCATCTCATATACTTCCGTCACCTCCCGGTTGAACGTCCCCGCATAGTCAAGAACCCCGACATATCGAAACATCTCGAGCCTGGTGGTATCGCCGGTGTGCTCCACCCCGAAAATCAGGTAAATATCATCGCCGTCGTACGCGAAAAGATTCCAGAATTCCTTATGGAGCTCGGCGGCGTATACCCGTCGCTCGAAGAAAAAGAGGCGGTTCTGACTCTCCCTGATATACTGTCGCAGGGCGTCCCCGGATATCGCCTCGCCCAGGTTGTAGACATCGGTCGTGGAGGAAACCAGGTCCTGTTCGAAAAGCTCCTCGCTTCTTATTATTTCGGAAAGGTCCTGGGAGAGAATGCGCTCCTCCGCATCATCCCCGATCAACTCCTGGGCATAGTCTACAAACGTCCTGATGCCCCGGGGTCGATCCATCGATTCGTTTCCGACTGGCTGGATGACGGTATATGTGGGCGCAATGATGATCGAGAACGGATAGACCAATCCGGGGTTGTTTGATTTTTGACGTCTCTCCTGCACAAATCGATCCATTCTCTTTTTCACCGCACGGTTTCTCTTGGCCCCCCGGGACGCCTCGTTGATCTTGTCGGCGATGCTCACGCGGACATCCCCCCACAGGTCATCGTGGATGATCACCTTCTGACTGACATCCCCGAAGGCTATATATAAGCCGGTGTTGATCCCAAGGTCCGCAATCTCTCCAAGCCGTTCATAGTAGGATTGGGTCAGAAGCTGCTCCTGGCGAAAATTGTTGTCCAGCATACCGATGAGCCGCTTGATCTGTTTCAGCTCATCCTGGCAGATATCCATATACACCTCGGACGATCGCTCCGAGAGCTTCTGGAGTTCAACCTCTCTGAGGAACTCCTCCTGGGTGGACTTTACCACCGAAAGCTGAAAGCGAAGGTCGTCCTCAAGTTGGACCAGGTCTTTGATCTCCTGCATTGTTTTATATTTTTGTATCTTCAGTGATACGTCGGAAAGTGATTCAATAAGCTTCTCGATTTTCTCCCTGAATATACCACTCTGGACCTCGATGAGAGACGTCGGCGCTATGCTGCGCTTGGTCTTGATGATGGAATTCAGGGTCAGAAGCGCCTCAACGATTTGCGTGCTGTGTTTGTTGATGCGCTCGCGCTGCTGTTCATATTCCACTTGCAGGGTATTGATCTGAGAATTCTCGTCATATTCGGGGTTGTCCTTGACGATCTTTTCTCGAAAATCCCTGGCGATACGATATATTTCCCAGGCGAGGGACACCAGGGAGCTGACCGGCCCTGAAAAGGTGATCGCATCCCCCAAAAGGTTGTTCAGCTCGATACCGGAGGTGTAGTCCGGCCCCACGTTCAGGTAATGGGATTTGGCGGAGTCGAGAATGGGAGCAAAAAATTCATGCTTGAGAAAATCCGCGATGATCAGGCTCCCCGAACGCTTCGCCCGGCGGGTAAAACCCTTCATGTCCACAAACAGATGACCCTCCTTGAGCTCCTCCCGCTTCATCAGGGACACCTTATGGTCCCCGGAAAAACGATAGAGCCTTCCGGCGTCATATTCTCTCACAAGGTGTTGAAGGGTGAGTTCCTTTTTCCTGTTTACGAGACATCGGGTCATGGCGGAGAAATGGCTGTCGTACCCGACATCCATTCGATAGACGATGTATCGCTTGAGGATGTCCGACAGCTTGAACTCAATCCCACTGTCTCCCGAGGAAAAGAGCCGGCTGATCCCCCCCCGCTTGTGACTCCTGAAGTGGGATATGATCTGGCGTATTTTCGTCACCCTGGCCTCGTCCCGATAATATCGATCGACCATGTCCGAAAGGCCGAACTCCAGTTCGCGACTGCTTTCAAGGTTTTCCCACACCGCCCGCAGGGTTTTCTCGTCATGGACGATCTGCACCAACCGTTGGTGAAATACATCCGTCTGGTTGTCAAAGCGCAGGAGATAGTCGATGATATCGTCACGAAAATTGGAGAGGGTATAATAATCCAGGAGCCGTTCCGTTATCGATTTGTCTTCGAGCATAATGCCGACCATCCGGGCAAGCAGATCCCGGACACTCATCGATTTACGGGCGGCTTCGTTGTAGGGTTCTTCGAGCCAATCGAGCACAACAGGAGAGAGGAGATAATTGTTGAGATCGAAGTTGATGATGGACTTCTTTATATTGAGGGCGAACAGCGGCGTTGTGCTTCCCAACAAGAGATATTCCATCTCACGGATGTCGTACGACAGCCGCTTGGTTCTCAGGTCCTTCAGTATGTGCTCGATGACCTTATAGATGACCGCGTAAAAAAGTACCCCGATGGAGCGCTCCAATCGCTCGTAGTTCACCCCCATAATCCTGATGTTTTTGAGGAGTGCCTTTTTTTCGATAAGGATCTTTGAGACGGCAAGGTGGGTGATATAGGCCGTTCGTTCGCCGCCGCCGAGCTGCATCTCTTCTTCAATGGATTTTTTGTAGATCCTTCGAATCTCACCGATGAACTTGCGGCCGTTGAAGCGGGATGACAGCCACGTCTCCAGTATGCCGGCGTCCAGGAGCGGATCCGAATAGAGCACCATCATTGCCAGTTCATGCTCGGCCCGGTTGTAAAAAGCACCGCCGATCTTAAAGGTCTTATGGGCAAGCTTCACATTCTCGTCCAGCGTGGAGACAACGATCCCCCCCCGGTCGTCGTATACCATGGGGGGCTCGATGCGCTCGCGAACCAGCGTCGCCAAATCCCGCACCGCGTCTTCGAATATCTCCTCGCTGGCGCCTCCGAAGATATGGGGGATTCGGATGTTCAGGTCTGATTCACCCAGGTGGAAACGGGCGTCGGTTTTAGAGAGAGACCAGAATTGTCTCCCCTTGATATTTCGCTCCTTGGAATAGGCGAGGATGTCGTCAAGAAGCGTGATACGCTCTTCGAAAAAGCGTTCTCTGAAATCAGACTCCATGTTCATACGCCGATAAGATGTTACAGCCCCCTCATTCTCTCGGGACGCAGCATATCCCGACGGTCTTTGTCGAGTACCGTCCGAATGAGGTACACCGCTTCGTTCTTCTGATCGGGAAGCTCTATTTTCAGCGGCAGATAATTCGAAGCATGATTCGAGGTGAAAAGACAATCGGTGACATCGGTGTGTTCTATGATTCCGGCCAACTCCTTAAGCGACTGCATCGGATCGGGAACTGTGAACTCCCCGTTCATATAGTCGTCATACAGGGGACATCCGGGGACGATCATCAGGGTCAGGGCGCCGATATAATCAGGATCCATCTTGGTGAGCACCTCGCCCGTGGCCCGAGCGTGCCGCTCGCTCCCATCCGGTCCCGCAAGTCCCAGAAGCACCGTCACCGATAACAGGATGCCCGCCTCTCTAATCCGGTGCGCCGCCTCGATCATTTCTTCCGTCCCAACACCCTTCTTCACCCGCGTCAACACCTCCTCGTCCCCGCTCTCCAGGCCGAGATATACGATGCCCAGCCCGCGATCCGCCAGCTCTCGGAGCTCATCATCCGTTCTCTTCAACACACTCTTGGCGTTGGCATACATGCCGATACGCTCCAGGTTCGGGAACGATTCATTCAGATGATCGACGACCGGCATCATCATCCGGCGGGGAACGATCAGGGCGTCTCCATCGGCCAGGAACACACGACGGACGTACTGTTTTCCGCGAACTCCATCGATATCCTCTCGGATATCCTCAAGGCTCCTGATGCGGAATTTCTTCTGTTTGTATGCGGAACAGAAGGTACAGCGATTGTGGGAACATCCCAGGGTGACCTGGAGTATGAGGCTCCCGGCTTCGCTGGGAGGACGAATAACAACGCCTTCGTATCTCATGAGTGCCGTCCGCTTGTGCCGATCGGCCCCCGCATGAAAGAATTTCAACGGAAGCCGATGATGAGTTTTAATCTACTGTTCGGTGTCGCCGGTATCGACCTTTGTGGTCTCGGCCGTATCCGCAGCCTCGGGAACGGGTACCGCTGTTTCGGTTTTCTCATCTTTTTTGAAAGAAAACCGTCGCTTCTTCTTTTCCTCAGGCGCTTCTGCCGTCGGGGCGGGAATGGCCGCCGTCTTTTTCGTTGTCCTGTCGTCCTTGTCGGGAGCGCTCTTGTACAGACTCAGCTCGCTCGTGAGCTCCTTGACCTGCTTGTTGAGCTTTCGAATCTGACCTTTCAGGCGAAGCCTCTCTGTCAGACCCACGAACGACATTAGGATGACCATCACTCCCGCCGCGAGAAACAACAGTGCATACAGCGGCATTGATGCGGATTCCAAGCCAAAATAACTGATCGACGCAAAGTTGCCGTCGTTCTGAGCCGCAAAAGTGATCAGCACGGCAAGCAGCACGACGAACAGGATAACCTTTATAAACTTCATGACTGCTCCTTTAACAGGCTTTTAAGACTGTGTAATAACGAATCATAGGTGGCCAGGATATGTTCCGAGACGACCTTTACATCTCCCACCACGGGCATGAAATTCGTATCTCCCATCCAGCGGGGTACGATGTGCAGGTGAACATGATCCGCAACGCCGGCCCCGGCGACCGCTCCCATGTTGACACCGATGTTGAACCCGTCCGGATTCATGGTCTTCTTCAGCATCCTCACTGAAAGCTGCACGAGGCTGAACAGCTCTCCCGATTCGTCATCGTTCAATTCGGTAATATCTCCCAGGTGGCGGTTCGGCGCCGCCATCAGATGACCGTTGTTATAAGGATACCGATTCATGATAATGAACCCGTACTCCCCCCTGAAAAGAATCAGGTCGTCTCGGTCATCGGTACGCCCGATACGATTGCAGAAGATACATCCGTCCTCTTTGGCCTCCCTGATGTATTGCATGCGCCAGGGCGCCCAGACGACGCTGCGGTGCGTGTCATCGCTCATAGATAGACAATCTCCCCGGTGATATCCTCTCCTATGGTCAGATAGCCGATGCTGTTCTTTTTCGCATACCGGGGATCGGTGGGCGATCCGGGATTGAAAAGCAACACGCCGTCTTTTATCTTGTTGACCGGATTGTGGCTGTGCCCGAACACGATACACGAAACGGTATTAAACGCCGACAGCACCCGCTCTTCCAAGCCGCCCGGAGCGCCTCCGCCGTGCGTAATGCCGATATCCTTTCCCCCCAGGGAAATCACCCGCTTTTCCGGAAGATGTTGGGTGATCTCCCATCCATCAATATTCCCCGCCACGGCATACAGCTCCCAGGCCGAGAGATAGTCAAGCACGACGGGTGAAACGATATCACCCGCGTGAATGACGGCATCCACATCAGAGAATCGCTCCCGCATCAATCGCTTGAACGACTCATCCGGAACTCTCAGGTGCGTGTCCGACAGGACCCCCACTTTCATGTAACAAACGCTCCTTATACCTCTCTTTGGGCACAGAAAAACATCGACGGGGCGCCGAAGGGCGAAGTGGAAAAAACCGCCTTCCCAAAAGGAACAGCCTCGCTTCCTTCACCCCGGATACCCCCGCCGCACGTCACCCACCCCCGTGTTGCGCTGAATTTTCCCAAACATCAATTTTTTATGATAAATCATCGAACACGACAAATCAACCTTAAAACGATACGGCATAGATCCGCCGAAAAGATTGACACATATGTTCTGCGGCCGTATAATAATTAGATAATGAACGATCGGGGAAAAACATCACCGCCGCAGTCTTTGAGTGACGTTCTCTCTTCCATTCTGAAGAACAGGGGATGGGATACGATCATTCGAGAGCGGCGGGTTTTCGAGATATGGGAGGAGGCCGTCGGCGGCCCCATCGCGAGAAACGCCCAACCCGACCGTATCGAGCGGGGCGTTCTGATCGTCCGGGTGAGAAGCTCATCCTGGGCGCAGGAGATGACCTACATGAAGGATCGCATCATCACGAGGCTGAACGAGAAACTCTCCCGACAGCTGGTGACCGATATGCGATTCATTCAGGGAACGATTGATGCGCCGGAAAGAGAGCGGGCGGCACCCGATCATGGAAAAAAGAAAACGAAAAGACGGGTTGATCCGGAGACGGCCGCGCCCTTTACCGATCACATGGACGACTCCGAGTTGAAGGATATCATCACCCGCGTCGTCGCTCTGGCCCTTGATCGGTCGGACGATGCACAATGACGGCGTTTTTCGTCAAGAGCCTTCAGACCACGGTTACATCGTTAATCCAGGCCAGATACTCCTCAAGCCCCTCCACGATGGGAAGAGACACGATCTCGGGCACCGAATAATTGTGCATCTCCACAATTGCATCCCGCACCCGCTCGAAGAGGTCTCCCCGGGTCTTTATGATGAGAAGAAACTCCTCCTCGTCACAGATCGTATCTTCCCACATGTATATTGATCGTATCTTCGGCACGATACTTGCGCAGGCGGCAAGCCTGTTTTCAATAAGATGCTTTGAGATTGACAGGGCGTGTGCCTCGCTGTCGGCCGTTACCAATATGACTGCAGGTCCGGTCATGTCGCCTCCTGATAGCTACCTGACGTCGTCCGAGAAAGATCTCTGTTCATCATCGAGCGCCGCACTTCCCCCCGGCATCCCGATACGATCTGTCCATGTCTCCATGGCCGAAATCGCCCTCTTCGCCAGGTATCGCTTTCGATCCCGTTTTTTCACTCCCCGAGGGGCGCTGGGCATGATACCAAAATTTATATTCATCGGCTGAAAATCGATGATGCCGCTGTCGGTAATATAGTAAATGAGCGATCCCAGGGCGGAATCCCTGGGGGGCACTTGGGGACCCTCGTCTGCGGCCAGCATTGCCGCGTTGTAACCCGCGACGATCCCCATCGCCGCCGACTCCACATATCCCTCCACCCCCACAAGCTGCCCGGCCACAAAAAGACCGGATCGTTTTTTCAACTCCAGTGTCGGCAGCAGAAGCCGAGGGGCGTCGATGTACGTATTACGGTGCACGCTTCCGTATCGCGCGAACCGGGCGTTTTCCATGCCGGGTATCATACGAAACACCCGCTCCTGTTCGCCCCGTTTCAGGCGGGTCTGGAATCCGACCATGTTGTGGAGCGTCCCCTCTCTGTTCTCCTGGCGAAGCTGCAATACGGCATAATGGATCTCGCCGGTCTCCGGATCGTCCAGCCCCACCGGCTTCAGGGGGCCGAACGCAAGGGTATCCTCCCCCCGACGCACCATCACCTCCACGGGCAGACATCCCTCGAATATCTTCGTGTCCTCAAAGGAGTGGGGCTCCACCTCATCGGCCCGTTTTATTTCCCGCACCAGGCGATAGTACTGTTCTTTATTCATGGGGAGGTTGATGTAGTCATCGCCCCCCTTGCCGTATCGGGACGCCCGAAAGGCCACGTCCATATTTATGCTGTCGGTATATATAATAGGTGAGATCGCATCATAGAAAAACAGCTTTTCACGCCCGGTGATGCGCTGCAATGCCATGGAAAAATCATCGGATGTCAGGGGACCGGTGGCGACAACGGCGGGGAGAGAAAAATCAAGGTCCGTGACTTCAGTCCGAATCACGTCGATGAGGGGATGTGCGGCGACGCGCTCGGTGATCTCCCGGGAGAAGGCCTCACGGTCCACCGCCAGGGCGCCGCCGGCGGGAATCCGGTGATTGTGGGCGGATTCAATAACGATGGAATCCAAAAGCTCGAGCTCGCGCTTGAGAATGCCGGATGCGTTCTCCAGCGATTCGGCCCGGAGGGAATTGCTGCATACCAGTTCCGCGAGGCTTTCGTTCTTGTGGGCGGGGCTGAATCTATCCGGTTTCATTTCAAAGAGCTTCACCCGCACGCCCATGCGGGCCGCGCGCCACGCCGCCTCACACCCCGCCAGCCCGCCTCCTATCACGGTTATTTCAGCGTCACTTTTTTTCAAGTTTTTCCAGGTCCTTTTGATCGACTTCCCGGCTGTAACCGCATCCCTCGGCGGGACAGAAAAGCTCTCCGTCTCCCGTCTTGGTTCCCTTGTATACCAAAAACGGATTCGCGCACTTTGGGCACGGTGTCGGGTAGGGTCGATTGTTGACGATATAGGTGCAATCGGGATACTCGGAGCAGCCGTAAAAGAGCTTGCCCTTCGTCCGTCCCTTCTTGACCTCCCGCTCGATGAGGGTTCCCTTGCCACACAGGGGACAGGTAACACCCGTATTCAGCGGATCCTTGAGCGGCTTGATGTTCCTGCACTCGGGGTAGCCCGTGCAGCCCAGAAACTGGCCGTATTTCCCCATCTTGACCTGCATCGGCTTCCCGCACAGATCACATACTTCGTTCGTCTGGGGGATCTCCTGCTCCTTCCCCTCCAGGGATGCAACGTAGCGGCAGTCGGGATAGCCGCTGCAGGCGTAGAATCGGCCGAACTTCCCCAGCTTGATGACGATCGGCTTGCCGCACTGGGGACAAATCTTGTCGGTCTTCTGGTTATAGACGTCCTCTTTTCTGACCTCCTTGTCTTTTTTGAGAAGCAGGTCGTAAAAGGGCTCCCAGAATTCCTTGATCATCGGCCGCCACTGGGCGTCCCCCGAGGCGATGCTGTCCAGGTCCTCTTCCAGGTGGGCGGTAAAGTCGTAATCCACGTATTTTTGAAAATGCTTTACCAGAAGATCATTGACGATCATGCCGATGTCTTCCGGATAGAACCGCCGCTCCCGGAGCGTTACGTACTTCCGTGCCTGGATCGTGTTGATGATGCCGGCGTACGTCGAGGGTCTGCCGATTCCCCGCTCTTCGAGGGCCTTGATGAGGCTCGCCTCGGAATACCGGGGCGGTGCCGCGGTGAAGTGCTGTTCCGGCACCATGCCGATGAGATCAAGCATGTCACCGATTGCAAGAACGGGCAACAGCAGTTCCTGCTCCTCGGCCTCATCATCCCTCCCCTCCATGTACACCTTGGAAAAGCCGGGGAACTTCACCGTGGAGCCGCTTGCCCGAAAGACGCTCTCGTTCTCTCCCAGGAGTTCGGCGGACACCGAATCGAGGACCATCTGCGCCATCTGGGAGGCCGCCGCCCGCTTCCATATCAATTCATACAGACGAAACTCATCTTTGGTCAGATACTTCTTTATGAGCTTCGGGGTGCGGGTGAACGAGGTGGGCCGGATGGCCTCATGGGCTTCCTGGGCGCCCTTCGCCTTTTTCTTAAACACACGGGGCTTTGCGAGGGAGTATTCCGCACCGAATTCGTCGGTGATCACCTGTTTGACCTCGGCCAGGGCGGAGGCCGCCACGTTGGTGCTGTCGGTACGCATATAGGTGATGAGACCCACCTGCTCATCGCCCACCTCTTTACCCTCGTAGAGTTTCTGGGCCACCCGCATCGTCTTTCGCGCGGGAAAGCCGAGCTTCCGTGACGCCTCCTGCTGCATGGTGCTTGTGATGAACGGCGGTGGGGGATTCCGCTTGATGTCTTTTCTCTTGACATCCCCCACAACGAAAGGCCCGGAGACGCACAGGTCTATGGCGTTCTGGGCGTCCTGCTCGGTGGCGAGATCGAATTTTTTCAGCTTATTCCCGCCGCTTGTGATCATGGTGGCGGAAAAGGGATTGTACTCCCCTGTTTTCGTGAAAATTCCCTCGATGGTCCAGTATTCCTGGGGCGAAAAGGCCTCGATCTCCCGTTCGCGCTCACAGATCATCCTGAGGGCAACCGACTGAACCCGACCCGCGGAAAGACCGTATTTCACCTTTCGCCACAAAAACGGACTCAGGTTGAATCCGACCAGGTAATCGAGGATCTCCCGGGCCCGCTGGGCGTCGACCAGCTCCCGGGATATCTTCCGGGGATTTTCGATGGATTCCAGTACCGCGGACTTGGTGATCTCCGAAAACACAATGCGATGAACGTTCAATCCGTTTCCGCCGTTATCGATGTTGAGCACGTTTACCAGATGCCACGCGATGGCCTCACCCTCCCGGTCTAGGTCCGTCGCGAGGTATACCGAATCGACGTTTTTCAGGCTTTTCTTGATGGTATTGATATGTGTTTTCTTGTCCTCGATAACCTCATAGGTGGGGGTAAAGTCGTTCTGGATGTCCACCGAACCGCTCTTGCTCGGAATCGAGCGGACATGTCCGTAGGAGGCCAGGACCTTGAAATCCTTCCCCAGAAATTTCTCTATGGTTTTCGCCTTGGCCGGCGATTCCACTATGACCAGTGATTTAGACATATGACACTCTTCAGGCTACTATGCGGATAAAACTCTTGCCGGGAATCTGCCTGACGACATGTTTCAGCTCCAACTCTAATAATATCTCAAGGACCCGCTCGCTGGCAAGTCCGCTCTCATCAATAATAATATCGACATATACCGGCTCATGTCCGATATTTTCGAGCACCTTCCTTTCGTCGTCCGTGAGGACGAGCGGACTCTTCGTCTTGTCAGTACCCCCGCCGACGAAGAATCTCCCTCCCAACACGCCGGGCAGCTCTTCAATAACATCCCGGGCGCTCTCCACAAGTTTCGCCCCGTCCCGGATGAGCCGGTGTGTTCCCTTCGACCGGGGGTTGTTGATGTTCCCCGGAACGGCGAAGACCTCCCTATTCTGTTCGAGGGCGAGGTTCGCCGTTATCAGGGCGCCGCTCTTTATCCTGGCCTCGACGATCACAACCCCAAGGGACATGCCGCTGATAATCCGGTTTCTCCTGGGAAAATTCTGGGCTTCGGGCCCGGTGCCCAGGGGAAACTCGCTGACGACAGCGCCGTTTTCCGCGATGCTTTCCGCAAGTTCTTTGTTTTCCGGTGGATATATCACATCCAGGCCGGATCCCAAGACGGCTATGGTCCGCCCATTGTTTTTGAGTGCAGCCTCGTGGGCCAGTGAATCAATACCCCGGGCCATGCCGCTGACTATCGTAATTCCTTCCGCCGCCAGCCCTCCGGCAATTCGCTCGGTTGAGAGGACGCCGTAATGAGTCGGATTTCTGGAGCCGATAACCGCCACGGAGCGGTGATCTACAGGCTCCAAAGACCCGAGCACATAGAGAAATCCGGGAGGATCGTATATCTCCCCCAGCGGGAACGGGTATTCGTCGTCCTCAATCCCAATGATATCGGCCCCAAACGAGCGTACCCGATCAAGCTCTTTCTCTATCGGGTCCCAATCGGAAAACGAGACGATGCTGCGGGCCAGCTTTTCGCCCACGATACCCGATGCGAGAAGTCGGTCATATCCCGCCTCGAAGGCTTCTTTTGCGCCGCCGAAATGCCGCACCAGCTTTCGGAACGTGACGTTTCCCACCCGAGGGACACGGGAAAGCGCCAGATCGTATCGTTTCGAGTCCATCAGGTGACAGAGTATATAGCAATTATCCCTTAAGTCAAGGCCAAAAAAGGCGCCGGGATACTCCCGGCGCCGATGGATCGAAATGTGTATCGAATACGTTATTCCAGCTCGAGGCGCACCATATCACCCACTTCTACGTGCCGATTCGAATTGCTGATGACCGCCGTTGATGTGTACTCTTTAGCATTGATCACCACGAGACGTCCCACCACGTCAGGCGGGTAAATAACGGCGTACTTCGGCGTGGCTCCCTCGAGAATCTCCTTCCCGGTTATCCCCTCTTCGAAGTACATCTGCCTGAGCATATCCTCATATCCTTCGGCGGTCAGCTTCCCGATATTGTTTTCGTCAATGCGCAGTATATCAAAAATGCTTCCCACCTCCACGCCGTCGGCGAATCCGCGATCGATATACACGATGTCGTTTTCAGCCAACAGCGGCTCCTGGGCCAATTCTGGATCCGGTCGCGCCGCGTATACGATATGTCCAACCACGGGCGCTTTCCCCTTCTTCAGATCAATGGTCTTCACCAGCGGTTCAAAGGGCCTGATTCTGTCTTTCAGATAGACGGCGTCATTTGTATTTGTGATGACGGCGGACGCCGTCTTTTCCCCCAGGGCCGTCACATGCAGTTCCCCGACAATATGAATCATATATCCGGTCTTCTTTTTCGTAACCGGATGTTTCACCTTTTCTTCAACCCGGAAAATGGTGAACCTGTCGCCCTGTTTCAGATCGATCATCTTGTCCTTTGGCAGCTTGATGAAAACGACGTCGTCATCGGTGAGCATGGTTCTGTCATCCCGGGTATGGTGGATATATCCCGAGTCCTCCAGCTCATCATCGGACAGAAAACCGGTATAGACAACCTTCGGAATAAAATAGATATCTTCCGGCTTCATTTTGTAGGGTTCTGTTGGAATGATCTCCCGCATGCTTTCGGTTGAGAAGAGGGTTGGAGGTAATGTCACCTCCTCGGTAACGCCCCCCACAATCGATTCGGTGACGGACGGCACGAACGGTGCTTCCGTCGGTGTGGTCTCCGTTGTGGTCAGAGGTTCCAGGTACAGCTCATCTCCCACCGTCAGGCTGTTCGGATCGCCCATATGAGGATTCATTTCCCACAGCTCCCGCCATTTGGAGGGATCGTTGTAGAGATCGTCGGAGATATCCCACAGCGTATCGCCTTCCTTGATGATATAAACCCGGGTGCTCGAGCCCGTCGGCGTTGTGGTACCCGTACCGTTATCCTGCGCGATGGACACAACGGCGAACGACAGGCAAAGAACCGCAACAGCGACAACGGCGACTCTCATAATAGTGACCTGTTTCATTTTTAGACCCATAAAGGTTAAAGTGTTTACGATGAATGGATGACGGGAATGCGTTTCCTTCGCCACATCCACACACAGAGCATGACCGATCTTCACCTCAGTCCCCACAAGACACCGAAACCGGCACTGCGTGACGCATCCATCCCGAAGGAGACATCATGTCCCTATAAAAGCAAGAGCTTCTCCCTGGCCAGGTCGGAAACGGGACTTTCCGGATATCGATTGATAAGATCGGTCAGCACATCGACCGCGGCGTCGGTCTCCCCCAGTTCGATCAGGCAGTATCCGAGCTTCAATTGGGCGTCCGGCGCCTTGTCCCTGTCGGGAAAGGAGTCGGTGACGGTCCGAAAATGCCTGGCCGCGGATTCATAATCGCCCAGGGAATAATAGCTCTCACCGAGCCAGTAATATGCGTTATCGGTCAAATCACAATCGGGATAATCATTCACGAAGCGAGAGAACAGGACCAGGGCCTCTTCCGGGTTTTTATGCATGATGTGTCTCAAAGCCTCGTCATACAGGGCCTGGGGATCGCCCGCGGGTGTGGAGTCCGGTGTTTCCCCGGCGGGAGGTGATTCGCTTTCGTCCGCCGCCGATCCGTCGGCCGCATCTTCGGCGATATCCAATTCACTCCCCACACCGGCGTCCCCCGTATCGACATCGCCGCCCCCGCTCTCCGGCTCCCCGGCGGCGGTCTCATCGGCGATGATCTCCTCCTCCACCAGGGGCGTATCGATATCGCCCCCTGAATCTGCGGCGCCGGCGAGCAGCTCCACGCGCCGGTTCAGCTCCGCCACCTCCCTGGTCAGCTCTTCCACTTTACGCTCCAGATCCACCACCGTGCGTCCCAGCTCCGCGGTGGTCATGGTAGCGCCGGTCGACGTGTAGGTTACGGTTTCGCAGCCGAACAAGAACAGGATCACACAGGAAAGGAGAGCGGCCGTCCCAATACTTCGGATTTTTTCCGCCATGCTCGAGCTTGTGAAAAGAAAAACAGGCATTTTCTTTTACTTAATACCCGATTTTTCTTCTTTTGTCAAGGGATTCTCGGCATCTCACAATTTCTTTTATTTTCGGCCGTTTTTCCTGTAGTATATCTATTATAAGAATATAGACCCCGGAACATATCGAGATCCGTTTGTGTCCTACTGAACGGATTATAACATATACCAAAAAGGAGTCGAATGACAATGAAACCAAAAAATATATCCTTAACTGTACTCATCACACTCTGTCTCGTGGTGATCCCGCCGTTCATCTCCTCATGCAGCAAGGATTCGCCCGAGGGATTCGTGGGGATGGATAAATCCTTGGAAATGGTCATGGAGACCGCAGACATGGAGCCGCCGGCGGCGGCGCCTCCTTCTCCCATGACCGGCACAAGCGACGATGCATCAATCCCCGCCATGGAGCGGAAGGTCATTAAGCGGGCGGAGCTTGATATCGAGGTGAAGGATTCCAAGGAAGCCTTTTCGAGTGTTCAGGACATCATCAACGAGGTCGACGGCTTCATTGCCGACAGCTCCTCGTATAAGTCCGATGCGGGAAGCCTGAGTTACGAGGTCACCCTCCGGGTCACCCCGGATCGCTTCGATTCGGTCATCGACCGAATTTCCGATCTGGGCGAACTCGAATACGAGCACATCTCCGGCGAGGACATCACCGAGATGTACTATGATATCGAGGGACGTCTCAAGGTCAAGCGTCGGTCCGAGGAAAGTCTTCTGGCGATCATGTCGACCCGCACCACCAACCTCCAGGATCTCCTGGCGGTGGAGAAGGAACTCGCCCGGGTGCGGGAAGAGATCGAGACCCTTGAGGGGAAACTCAGGTATTACGACAACCTGGTGGGACTTTCCACCATTACCGTCAGCCTCTTCGAGCCGGAGCCGATCACGGCGGGCAGGAACTTTCTTTCGCCGATCAAGGACGCCCTGGGCGACTCCGTGGAAGTCCTGGCGCGATCCGTAGGCGGCCTCATTATCATCTTCATGGCGATCCTCCCCTGGGCGATAGTCGCCGTAATCGTCTTTCTGATTATCAGGACAATTGTCAGAAAACGCCGGGAAAAGAATCCCTCGCCCGCAAAGGCGTCGGACGCGAAAAAATCATGAATCACCCGGCGGGTGAAAGGAGGGGTGTGCTCTCCCCTCCTTTCCCCGCCCGTCACATCATGCAATCCATCGATCTTACCCGTATCATCACCGATCTGGATACCCTGTACAGTGCGCTGGAGCCGACCTGTCGGGAGGCGTTCCTCGTGGGCGGGGCGATTCGCGATCATTTCTTGGGCGCATCGTCGACGGATTTCGACATCGTCGTTTGGGGCGATCCGGAATCCGCCGCCAAAACCTTCGCCCGAAAAACCCGCGGCACCTTTGTGATCCTCGACAGTGAGGAGGATATCTATCGCGTGGCGAAAGGCGGTGAAACCTACGATTTCTGCGCCCCCAAGGGGCCGGATGCGGCCTCCGACGCCCGGGACCGGGACTTCACCATCAACGCCCTATCCGCACGGGTGTGGCCCCGGGGTGATGGGACAGACACCCCCCTGATCGACCCGACCGGGGGGCTTTCCGACCTGGCGGCGGGCGTTATACGGGTTCCCTCGCTTTCCGTTCTGTCAACGGATCCGGTCCGCATGCTCCGGGCGTTTCGCTTTGCGGCGACGCTTGGCTTCACCATCGATCCGAAAACCACGGATGAGATACACGCCCGATGCCGTGATCTCCTCTCCGGTGCACGGGAGCGAATCCGGGATGAGTGGACGAAGCTTTTGAGCGCGGACTTGGTATATCCGGTCATCCGTCGGATGGATGACGCCGGGATACTGCCGGTGATGTTTCCCGAGATCGAGACCATGCGCGGCGTATCCCAGAATCGCTTTCACAGTTATGACGTGTGGGGACACAGCCTGGCGTGCCTGGAGGAGGTGGAGCTGCTCCTCACGACATACCCGGAGCGGCTCGGTGGATTCGAGGGGATCATTCGTCCGTATCTCGCCCGACCTCTGGGCGGGGGATGGACGGGCGCGTCCCTCTTGAAGCTCACGGCTCTCTTTCACGACGTGGGAAAGCCGGTCACCAGGGATGTCAGGGAAGACGGAGAGGCGACCTTTTACGGTCACGAAAACAAAGGCGCGGTCACCTTCAGGTCCATGTGCCTTCGCCTTTTGATGGGACGGCGGGCCGTCCGTACGGGGACGGTGCTGATAAAGAATCACATGCGGCTTCTGTCTCTC
The DNA here is from genome assembly GCA_016931225.1 of Candidatus Zymogenaceae bacterium. Lineage (NCBI taxonomy): Bacteria > Deltaproteobacteria > Candidatus Zymogeniales > Candidatus Zymogenaceae > Candidatus Zymogenaceae bacterium. Next base: position 86,518 of record JAFGFE010000012.1, on the reverse strand, counting down.
TCCCGGATGGAGAAAATCACCCCCCGGGCCCTGGGGAGACTGATCCGCGATGTCGGCGATAATCTCCCCGGTGTGGTGCTCCTGGGCCTGGCGGACACCGGGGCGGGACACACGGACGGCCGGCGGGTCGACAACGGAGACATGCTCGCACGAAGCATCATGGAGGCGTATCTCCGGGTGCTGAGTGACGACGATAACACCCCGGCGCCGCTGCTTTCCGGGCGGGACATCATGAAGATCGCCGACATCGGTCAAGGCGTTTTGGTGGGGCGATTGAAATCGGAGCTTTTGGAGGCCCAGGCGGCGGGCGAAGTTACAACGAAAGGAGCAGCAGAATGGTTCATCACGAAACGAGCGGACGCACTAAAACTTATGCGGAAGGAACATCGGGAATCCTCAGATGGGCAAAGGTGACGATCGGCATCCTGCTGATCTGCGCATTTTTCCTCCCCTGGGCTGCCCAGACGGAAGGCTGCGCTGATGACGCCGCGATAATTCGAGACAACATCAGCGGATATTCCCTTGCCGTGGAGGGGACGGCGCCCAGGGCCGTGCTGGCGCCGCTTTCCGGGCTGATTATCGGGCTGCTGGCGCTTTTCCTCATCGGAAAAGCCCGCCCCTTCGCGCGAAGTCTCGTTTCCCTGGGAGAAATCTTCCCCGCCCTGTATGCATGGATATACGTCAACTTCGAGGTCTTCTTCCTCAGCCCCCTTGTGGAACGGTTCGGTTACATTATCACATCCCTCCTGATGGTCTCGATTCCCGTCCTCTCATTTATCGAGTCGGTCGTCCACCTCCCTCTGATGAATCGAAACAAGAGAATCATCGTTATAATCGTCATTGTCATCGGGGTCGTCTTGTGTGCGGCCATGAATGTGTACGATACGGTCACATGACGAATTCCATATAGAAAAGGAAAAAGGACGGGGATCAAACCGATCCCCGTCCTTTCATACACGTGGATATTCGTTTTTCAGCCTCACCCGAACGCACAGCACTCCATCGTCACCCCCATACCCCCAACGCCGCCGCGGGAATCACCCGCGCCTTGATTCGGCCGCATCACCGCATTATGCGTGGTTTCTTTTGGATGGTGGCGGGGAACACATCGACATCCGGATTTGTTGTTGAATTATCAGACGTCAGGTGAAACGCTGTCACCTATTCGTCGTCCAGCTCCACAACGCAGGATTCCATGTGCTTGGTTCGCCCTTCGGGGCTCCCCATGAATTTTTTCAGCTTGCCAAGGACTCCCTTGTCTTCCAGTACATCCTTGAGCGTTTCCTCATATCCCAGCGCGGCGTAATAGAGCGCCCGGTCGAAGTATAGGCCCGCCCGGTTGTTCAACTCCTGTAGTTGATACATCTGGTAGGCGGTGCCGAAAAAACCCTCGGCGGAGACTACTTCCATGATGACCTTCTTGAGCAGTGTCAGAGAATCGACGATGTCATGCAGGGCGTAGTTGTCATCGAAGCACTCCTTGCCGAGCTGGGTGAAGTCGATGCAGATTCGGTACTTTGAGATGTCCTTTGTGATCATATCATCGAATCCATCAAGGACATCCTGCATCATTCGTTTCCACTTGTCTTCGTCGATACCCGCCTCGATTCTGAGCGTCCTGGTGTTTTTGAACTCATCGAGCCAGAGGTTAAGTATCTCGTCCTGTTTGTTCCTGATGATGCTGACAAGCTTTTCATAAATCATATCCGATCACCTTTACTGTATAGTTTAAAACTACCGATCACTGTACCTTATCTTGAGTTTTTTCGCTTCCTAATTGAAATACCTGCTTTTATTGGTGAGAACGTAGTCTGCCGCTCGATGGGCCATGGCCATGACCGCTACCATGTTGTGAGAACTGGAAGTGGACGGGCAGACCGAGGCGTCTACGACGAACAGGTTCTTGACGTCGTGACTCTCCATGTAATTGTTCACCACGCTGGTTTTTGGGTCCGGCCCCATGCGGCAGGTACCCTGTATGTGAAAGGCCATGATGGACTGCCGGCACGCCCCAACCCCCATTTCATCCACGATCGACAATTCCGATTCGGCCTCGATAATGGTCGGCACCTCGTAGACGAATATCACCCTCTTGGCGCCCGCGGCGAACATCACCTTTGCCCCCTCCTTCATCCCTTGCATCATGCGCTTTTTGGTATCGTCCCGCATGGCGTAGTGCACCACCGGCCTTCCGTATCTATTCAGTTTCACCTCGCCGCTGGGCTCCTCGGGAACCAGGATCATCATGGCGGCCAGGTAATTATATCTGGTCATCACATCCTTGGTCTGGGCGCCGAATCCGGGCATGAGGTTTGCCACGATTCCGGGCTGACCGAAGGCCCCCTCCATGCGAAATCCGGTGAGCCCCCGTTCCTCGTCCACCTCCTCGAACTCGTCACAGAAATACGCCTGGGTGATCCCCCGATGGCTGTCCAGTTTTTCATCGAACTCCGCGGCTATCATCGTCTGGGGCTGGAGAATCAGGTTCTTTCCCACCAGGCCGCTGGAATTGGCGATGCCGGAATTGAGGAGGAGCTGGTCGGTATTGATGGTGTTCGCCGCCACCATAATAACCTTGGCGGATATCTCGATGTTCGCCTTGGCGGCTCCAGTCTTTTGATTCAGCACGACTCCCCGGACCTTTTTCGCCCTCCCCTCGGATGTGACGATCCTTTCCGCTCGTGTCGAGATATAGAGCTTCGCACCGGCGTCCAGGGCCCGGGGGATATACGTAAGGCTCACCGCCTGTTTCGCGTTGTAGGTGCAGCCCAAAAGGCAATAGCCGCATTTCCTGCAATTGACGCTGTTGTGGTGGAAGGTGTCTCCCGAGTAGCCGAGGGCATCGACGCCCTTTTTGACCATCGAGTTGCTGCCGTTGAGGTCTCTTTCCGGTATCTGCGTGGCCGATATGATTGATTCCGCCTTTTCGAAATAGGACTTCATCATCTCCGGCGTCATGTCGGTGATGCCGAACTGTTTTTCCCACCGCCTCAAAACAGGATCATGAATGCGGACGCAATCGGCGACGTTCACCAGGGTGCCGCCGCCCACCGCCTTTCCCTGCATGATGGAAACCGAGAGATCCTTCGTGCTCCGGGCGCCCCGCTGCTGATAGAGGGCCCCCATCATGTCCGCCTCCCGCTGGTTCAGGTCCGCCCCGGTGTAGTATCCTCCTTCTTCCAGGATGACAACCGTATAGCCGGCCTCGGCCATCTCCACCGCCATCACCCCTCCCGAGGAACCGGAGCCGATAATACACACGTCGCAGGATTCGGTGACGTCTCCCATGATATCTTCAGGATATACGATCATCTCTCTAATTTTCCCCGTATCACACCGCGACCGGTCTCTCTACACCAGCGGCCCATCGTACCCGATGTGCGGCCAGACCAGCTCGTTCGTATAAAATCCCATCATACACAGTTTTTTGATTCCCACAAACGCCCCCCTGAGCAGCACGGAATTGCTGGTTTCCCACTTTTCGAGATATTTATCCTGCTCATCCGGGGTCATCTCGGTAAACCGCTTTGCGGAGAACTGCATGAAAAGCGGTCCATGCTCGAGAAGCGTGATGACACTCTTGAAGTCCTTTTGCGCTTCGGGATAATCGGTGGCGGCGAATTCATCGAAGAACTCCACCACCCGGGTCTCGGCGGCCCCGATTTCATAGGACCCACCGCTGGGGATGATTCGATCGGCGAAAGCGGACATGACGGCGAATCCCTTTTCGTCGAGAAATTTCAACCCCGAGGGAACCTCTGGATACCCCGCACATCCCGTTGCGCCGGTTCCCACAGCCAGCGCGGAGGCGGCAAGAGCAAATCCCCTGAGAAAGGTCCTGCGAGTTGCATTGAACTGGAAAACAAGATCACCGCTCACAATTCGCTCCCGACTGCATGCGATGTGTCTCTGTGTCTTTTCCCTCCGACGCCACTGGCGACGGGATACACAGAAACGGAAATCAAATCTATTTTTAACACACTATAGCGAAAAAGTAAAAAAATCTCAAAGGAAAAAGGCGTATTCCCGTGAAAAAACAAGGCGCCGGCCCCCTGGATGGAAAACGTCACCGGATTTCGACGGCACACCATTCATCGATATCCGCGGCCCTGTTTCCCTGCTGCATATGTCCCAACGCCACCAGCGCCACCACCCGATACCGCTTCGGGGCTTCGATGATGGAAAGCGTGTCCTGTTCATCGAACTCGTATGTCCACGAACACCCCAGCCCCAACTCCGCGGCGGATAAAAGCAGGTGCGAAACGGCGATGGGCACGTCGATCATAAAATAGGGCTGTTCCCTCCCCCGGCGTTTGAGATAAGAGGGAGATGCACACGCAGCGATAATGACCGGGCAGGTCCCAAAGGCCGGTTTTCCGGCGAGTTTTGCCAGGCTCTCGAGCATATTTCTCCCGCGAATCACGAAAAATCGCCATATCTGACTGTTCATGGCCGACGGCGCCAGGCGGGCCGCCTCCAGGACGGCCATAATTTCTCCGTCGCTCACATCCTCTTTTGTAAAGGACTCCGCCTCGGTCAACACGTTCACAAGGTTTTCGAGTATCATGTCCCCTCCACCATCGTCATCAACTCGTCGATGTGTTTCCTGCGGAGCGACACTTTGTTCTCCCGCATGTATTGTTCGCTTTCGGCCTGAATGCGCTCCGCGGGATATCCCAGGGGGCTGACGGCGACCACCCGCAGATCGTCGGTGACGGAAAGCGCCTGTCTGACTCCCTCTTCGCCGAACCCGCCGAGCCAGCAGGTGCCCAGCCCGTACTCCGCCGCCGTCAGTACGGCCACCTCCATCAGCATGGACGCACCGGCCATGTAGAGCGCCCTGTCGCCGGTGGGCGCCGACGGATCGGGAGAGCCGCAGGCAATGATGAAGGCCTGTGCCCGGGTGGTGAGGATCCAGGGATTGATTTTCCCGGCAAGGCCCGAAAAGACGGCCCGGCGAAGCCTCTTTACCCCATCCGGCTTTCGTACGATGATAATCCGGGCGTTTGTGATTCCCCAGGCCGCTGCGGCCGACCGCACCACTGTCGTGAGGCTTTCATATACATTCTCCGGGATGGGCCGATCGACATACGTGCGAACGCTTCTCCTGATCCTGATGACGTCCATCAGGCTATCGGTGGGTGTTTTCGTCATGCGACTCTCCACATTCAACTATACATTATTTCGAGGGAATAGATCCCGTTATCACACGTGTGCCGTCGTCGGCGTCGATAATGCGCCGAAGGACCGCCAGGTTCACGACGTCCTCGCCGTTGTAGCGCAACAGAAGCGCCAGCGCCTCCTGATCAGAGCGTTTTCTATACCGCTCCCACAGCACCGGGGCGTCACGACCTGTGAGTCCCGCAGTCTCCCGCTCTATCCCCAGGGTGCGTTCCACCGCCTTGAGTCCGCCGAAGAGCCCCATCCGGTGACAGTCGTACATCAGATCCCGGGACCGGTGGTTTTTACGGATGTCTAGCCCAACTCTCCGCTTGATGACCGGGAGGTCAAACCGGTTGCCGTTATACGTCACCACCGTCTCAACGGAACCCAGGACCTCCTCCAGGGTGTGAGCGGTAATCCACTCGCCCACAAGCTGGACGAGACGCCCCGGCTCTCGGTACACGCCGACAACCGTCACCGCTCCCCGAAAAGTGGTCTCGATATCGAGATAGGCGTATTCATTCGGCAAAAGAGAACTCCAGGATCGGATATGTTTCGGGATTCGACCTCATTCTCATGGATCGACACGATAAATCATAAACCAGCACGCATACGAAATCAAGGACCAATGGACGCCGTGAGTTCACCAAATCGACATACAACACCCTCTTTCCCACCCCTTGATCGCCTGATTTCACCCCTTTTGACCGCCGTGCCGCGCCTATTCAGTTGACAGTATCTCACATGAGGGGGTATAATTTTTCTAATTTGTTTTTTCTTATCAGGGAGTTACATTATATGAGATTCAAGCTCCTGTTTGCTTCCGTGTTTACCATCGGCATCCTGAACCTTTTCGTGCTTATCGTTCTTGTGCCGGTGATGTTGTTTACGGGATTGATCGGAGGGGCGATCTTGATTGTTCTCACAATCATCATCAATATCATCATCTGGCTGATTTCGCCCTGGATCATGGACCAGATTCACAGGCTGTTTTATAAATTTGAAATCATCACCTATGAGGATCTGGAAAAGCGAAGTCCCTATACAGCGAAATTTCTCAAAGAGGCCTGCGAGCGAAATGGAATGAAGCTCCCGATGCTTCGCATCGTGAAAGATCTGAACCCCACCGCCTACTGCTACGGATCGGTACGCTCTAATTCCCGGATCGTCGTCTCCGAGGGACTGTTTCACTACCTTACCGACGAGGAGGTGGCGGCGGTATATGCCCATGAGCTGGGGCATATCAAGCATCTTGATTTCGTCGTCATGACCGTGGCCAATACGCTCCTTATGATTCTCTACGAAATTTACTTTATCTTCACTCGGATGCGGTCCAACAGCAGGAACAACCCGCTGCCGATCATCGGCCTCGTCTCCCTGATATTCTGGCTCATCGGGACCTTTATCGTCCTCTATCTCTCCCGCACTCGGGAGTACATGGCCGATCGCTTCTCGGCGTTGGAGACGAAAAATCCGAACGCCCTCTCCACGGCCCTCGTGAAGATCGCCTACGGCATCGCCGCCCAGCCCGACGATGCGGCGTCACGCAGGCTGCTTTCCAGCACCCGATCCCTGGGGGTGAGCGACTGCAAGAGCGCAGCGACGGTGGGGAGTATTGTCAGTCTCTCCGCCACCGAAACCGTACGATCCACGGAAAGGGTCCCGGCCTTCGATCCCCAAAAGGTCAGCAGGGTGTTCCTGTTCGATGTTTATAACCCTTGGTCCCGGGTCGTCCAGCTCGGCTCCACCCATCCCCTCACCGGAAAACGTATCAAGGCGATGATGGATGTGGCCAGTGAGCTGAAGGTCCCGCCGATGTTCAACTTCGACGAGATATCGATATACGGCCAGGCGCTGGATAGGGGGCGTCTCTATCGCAATTTTTTCTTCGAGGTGCTCATCTACTTCGCGCCGATCGTCACCCTCATCCTCGGCCTCGTCCCGGCCCTGTTTGATCCATCTCTCCTCGGTCTTGCGCCGATATCGTGCGGACTGGGGCTTCTGCTCAAGGGTATCTATAAGTTCCCGCCGATTTCCGAGCCGAAGGAACAGACGATTCTGGAACTGATGAGCGACCCCTACGCCAGCCCCCTCAGGGGGCAACCGGTCACTGTGAAGGGGGTGGTCATCGGCCGGGCGATCGCGGGAAGCTATTTCGGCGAAGACATGGTCATTTACGACCGCTCCGGCGGCCTGATGACCCTCAACTACGAGTCGATCATCCCGCTGATAGGCAACCTCATTTTCGGCACGTCCCGCACGAAAAAGCTCATCAACCAGACCGTCCGGGGCATCGGCTGGTTCAGACGAAAGGTATCCCAGGTGGTGGATCTCAAGAGCATCGTCACCGAGGAAAAAACATTCGCAAGCTATAATCGCCTGTGGGCCATCCTCGCGGGCATCCTGGTAGCCGGTGTCGGTGTCGTCACCACGGTCGTTGCCGTTGTGACGATGCTGACGGCGGGAGGAACGGCTCAGGGCGCCTTTTAAATCATAGAACCGATTCATTTCGGAAAGGAACACAACAATGACTGATCTTTTGATAAAAAACGCCCGAATTGTCGACGGGACCGGGAAGAAGCCGTTCGAAGGCCATCTGATGGTGGACAACGGTCGAATTACGGGAATCGTCTCCGCCTCCTCCACAAACGGCGATTCTTTTCTCACGCAGGGTGCAAAAGAGACCATCGACGCGCGTGGTCTTGCCCTGAGCCCCGGCATCATCGATTGCCACAGTCACTTCGACTGGATCCTCCCCCTTCCCGAGCACCCGGACTTTACCTATCCGATGGTGGAGCAGGGCGTTACCACGGTCGTTACCGGAAACTGCGGTTACACCCCCGCCCCGGTGGACGACTATACACGCACCATCATGAACGACTACGGAGACTTCATCCTGGAGCGGCCCCTGGATTATGATTGGAGTTCCATGAGTCAGTTCATCGAGTACCTGAACAATCGAAATAAAAACGGCGGGGGACTCTTGTTCAACAACGTCCAGCTTGTGGGTCATGGGGCGCTTCACCTGATGGCGGTGAAGGATAAGATTAAGAATCCCACACCTGGGCAGCTCTCCCACATTACCGAAGAGGCCGAGCGGGCATTCGACGAGGGAGCATTCGGGCTGTCCCTGGGTCTTCAGTACCCACCCGGAATCTTCAGTACCCCGAAAGAGCTGGAGGAATTGGCCAAGGTCGTGGCACGGCACAATCGCATCCTGACCGTTCACATCAAGGCCCTCTCCAAATACTCCGGCTCCTACCCGATCATCCCCCTGGGAACGCCTCACAATATAAAGGCGATACAGGAAATTCTCGCCATCGGTGAGCGAGCCGGGGTGAAGCTCCAGTTATCCCATTTCATCTTCGTGGGGAAAAGCACCTGGGGCACAATGAACCGGGGTGTCCGGCTGGTTGAGCGGGCCAGGAATCGGGGACTGGATGTGATGTGGGACATCTACCCGCATTTCGGGGGCAACAGCTACATCACGGTGCTTCTGCCCCCCTGGTTCGTGGAGGACTTCGAGCGCCACTCCAAAAACCCCCGTTCCATGAAGCGTTTGAAGATGGAATTAAACCTGACCAAGTGGCTTCTGGGCTTTGAGTTCGACGACATCATCGTCATGGACGCGGCGTTTTCGGGCGGTGAGAAGTACAACGGGAAGAACGTCCAGGAGATCTCCGAAATGGAGAGCATGGAACCGGTGGAGGTCTTTACCATGCTCGTTAAGAAAAGCGACGGGCGGGCCCTCGATCTCGTCTATGGATTCACCGGCGACGAGAACAACGAACAATATATCGAGCAGCTGATCGCCCACCCCCTGACCCTGTTTGAGACCGACACCATCCTCAAATCCAGGGGCTTTCCGAACCAGGCCTCCTTCGGGGCCTTTCCACAAATCCTGGGGCGCTACGTCCGGGAAAAAAACGTGCTCACTTTATCCGACGCGATACACCGGATGACCGGCCAGTCCGCCGAGCGGTACGGCATACCGGATCGGGGGACATTGAAGCCCGGCAACCACGCCGACCTGGTGCTGTTCAACCCGGATACCATCGCCGACAATACCACACGGAAAGACAGCGCGAAAAAGCCCACCGGTATAGAGAAGGTTTTCATCAACGGCGAGCTGACGGTGAACAACGGCGACTACATCACGGGCAAACGTCCCGGGCGGGCGGTGACGCCGAAGGGATAAACGCACGACGGACCAAAAAAAACGGGCGTGTTTTGACACATCCCGGCCCATTGAACATTCGGCCCGCTTCCACTTCTTGGAGGCGGGCCGTTTTTTTGTCTCATCTTTGCGCTTGTCTTTCGGGCCACTTCCCAGCCCACCCTTCAGCTCGTCTTCCGATCATCCTTCCGGCTCATCTCCCGGCCCGTCATGTAGCCCGTCTTTCAGTTTCTTTATCAATCCCTCTCGTGGCCCGTTTTCAGTTCGTTTATCGTTCCCTCTTTTGGCCTGCCTTTCGTGCCCGGTTTTTCGCCCGCTATCTCTTAAAGATGGCGCCGGTGGCGGCGGACGTGACGATCTTCGCGTATCTGGCCAGGTAGCCGGTGGTGATTTTGGGTACAAACGGCTTTTGAGCGGCCCGCCTCTTATCGATCTCCTCATCGGTAAGCCTCACCGCCAGAACACGGTTCGGGATGTCTATCTCGATTTCGTCGCCGTCCTGAACCAGACCGATAAGTCCCCCTTCGGCGGCCTCGGGAGAGACGTGTCCGATAGCGGCCCCTCGGGTCCCTCCGGAAAACCTGCCGTCGGTTATCAGGGCCACGTCCTTGTCCAGCCCCATTCCGGCGATAGCGGAGGTGGGAGTGAGCATCTCCCGCATGCCCGGACCTCCCCGGGGTCCCTCGTAACGAATCACGATCACGTCCCCCTTTTTGATCTTCCCGCCGAGGATTGCTTCCGCCGCCTCCTCCTCGGAGTCAAAGACCCGGGCGGGACCGCGATTTTTCATCATGGAGGGATCCACCGCAATCTGCTTGACCACGGCGCCATCCGTCGCCAGGTTTCCCCGAAGAACGGCGATGCCCCCCTCGGTGTGATAGGGATCAGCGATGGAGCGAATGACCGTATCGTCCGTCACCTTCGCTTGGGCCAGATTCTTCTTCACGTTTTTGCCGGTGACGGTCATGGTGGATGTATCTATATGACCCGCTTCGGCCAGCACGCTCATCACCGCCTGGACACCCCCTGCACGGAAGAGGTCTTCCAGGTGATCCGGACCGCCGGGAGATAAGTTGACCAGGTGCGGCACGTTTCTGCTGACGGCGTCGAATACATCGAGGTCGAGGGGAATATCAGCCTCCGACGCCACCGCCGGAAGGTGGAGCACCGTGTTCGTGGAACAACCCAGGGCCATATCCACGGCGATGGCGTTCTTTATGGCGGTCTCCGTCACGATATCCCTGGGGAGAATCTTCTTCTCTATCAAGTTCATCACCGCCCGTCCCGCCTCCTTGGCAAGACGTACCCGGGCGGCGTGAATCGCAGGAATAGTGCCGTTTCCGGGAAGACCCAGGCCCACCGCCTCGGTCAGGCAGTTCATGGAATTGGCGGTGAACATCCCCGCGCACGAGCCGCATCCGGGGCAGGCGCAGTTTTCCATATCCACCAACTCGTCTTCCGTGAGACTTCCGGCCTTGACCCGTCCCACCCCCTCAAACACGCTGATGAGGTCCACTACCTTATCATCGAAGAGCCCTGCGAGCATCGGGCCGCCGCTGATGACCACAGTGGGGATGTTCACCCTGAGGGCGGCCATAAGCATACCGGGAACGATCTTGTCGCAGTTGGTGACCATTACCATGCCGTCGAACGGGTGGGCGGTGGCCATGATCTCAATGGAGTCGGCGATGATCTCCCGGCTGGCCAGGGAGTATTTCATCCCCTCGTGGTTCATGGCGATCCCGTCGCACACGCCGATGACAGGAAATTCGACGGGGGTTCCGCCGGCCAGCCTGACTCCCGCCTTAACGGCGTCGGTAATGGTATCAAGATGGATGTGGCCCGGGATTATTTCGTTTTTCGAGTTGACGACGCCCACCATCGGCCGGGCTATCTCACCGTCGGTATATCCCATCGCCTTGAAAAGCGCCCTGTGGGGGGCCTTCTCCAATCCTCGCTTCATTCGATCGCTGCGCATGTGAACCTCCTTGGACGTGCCGGGATTATAACAACTCTCGTTTTGTATTGTAAAGAAGTATTTTTTTGATATAATCACATCCTGACGACACCGATTCCCCGATCGATGACGATTTAGACGTGTTGTTTTTTTGCTTTTCGCCGAAAATCCGTTTTGTCTCTGTTTCTTTCGAGCAGGAACTCCCCCGGGAGCGGTTTTCTCACGATACTCCCCACACCCACCACCGGATTCGTTGCCTAAGGACCTTCTGTATCCAAGGATGACGCCTCATGGAACACGGCCTCACCCACCAGATGGCCCACTTCATCATCCAGCTCGCGGTGATCTTTCTTGCGGCAAAGGTCTCCGGCGAGATTACCGAGAAATTCTTCAAGGCGCCGGGGGTGCTGGGAGAGTTGATCGCCGGCATGATTATCGGCCCCTACGCCCTGGGAGGGATGATACGGATTCCGGCCCTGGGATATCTCTTTCCCATACCCGCCGCCGGGGTTGAGCTGTGCCTGAATATTCCGTGCGAGCTGTTCGCACTGGCGCAGGTCTCCTCCATCATTCTGTTGTTTCTGGCGGGGCTGGAGACCGATCTCAAGCAGTTTTTTCGCTACACCTATCCGGCGCTGGCCGTGGCCCTGGGCGGTGTGGTGGCGCCCTTCTTCGCCGGGGCGTGGCTTGCCGTGGCAATGGGATTCGGGGAGGGCGTCTTCGACACCACGCCGCTCTTCATCGGGACGATCATGACCGCCACCTCTGTGGGCATCACCGCCCGGGTGCTGTCTGTGATGAAAAAGATGGACACCCCCGAGGGGGTGACCATCATGGCCGCGGCGGTGGTGGACGACATCCTGGGGGTACTGCTGCTCACAGCGGCGTTGAGCATCACCACACTGGGGGTGTTTACGCCGTCTGCGATTGCTGCGGTGGGCGGGAGGGCGCTCCTATTTCTGGCGGGACTCATCCTAGTCTGCTTTTTGATATCCAGAACCATCGACCGGGTCATCTCGTTTTTCAAGTCCGCCGGGGCGGATATTGTCATTTCCCTGGGACTCTGCTTTTTTGCCGCGGCGATATCGGAGTTCTTCGGGCTTGCCATGATCATCGGCGCGTACATCATGGGGCTTTCGCTCTCCACTTCCAAGGCGGCCCGAAAACTCCAGGAGGATATGGAGCCGGTCTACCACACCTTCGTGCCGATATTCTTCGTGGTCATGGGAATGCTGGTGGATTTTTCCGCAATGCTGCCCGCACTGGTTTTCGGCCTTCTCCTGACGCTTCTGGCGGTGATCGCAAAGGTCCTGGGGAGCGGTCTCCCGTCGCTCCTGGTCGGCTTCAACGGGAAAGGGGCCCTGCGCATCGGCCTTGGCATGCTCCCCCGGGGCGAGGTGGCCCTGATCGTGGCCGGCGTGGGACTCTCGGCCGGGGTCATCTCCCGGGATATCTTCGGCGTTTCCATCCTGATGACGTTCGTAACCACTCTGCTGGCGCCGATCCTTCTGGTTCCCTCCTTCATTAGGGGGGGAGAGGGAACCCGGGCGGGGGGCAGAACACGGGCGTTTGCGGACACCCGAAGCTGGGACGCCACCCCCTACACGACATTCGGCACCAGTTTTCAGCGACACCGCATATGGCCCCACCAAACGGTGCAGAAATGGACCCTCTTATTCGTCCGGGAGCTGGAATCGAGGGGATATGAAAAACTCCGGGGCATCGTCTGTCCCACCGGCACCGTGCTCACCTACAAGCAGCGGGAGGGCACGGGGCTCGTCTCCATCAACCGGGAGGATATCCCCGGCCGGTCCGACGTATCCATCAGGCTGACGTCATCCACCAGGGATCTGGATGAGATGATCGCCCGCACGGACGAGACATACAACCGCGAGGCATGCGTGACGTTTCTCGGCACACAGGACCACACCGAATAACGGAATGCATCGGCGGTCGGGCCGACACAGGAGTACATCGGATTATGTGTCCTCCCCCCAGAGGAAAAAGCGAATGGCCGGCGAATTGACAATACAGATGGCGCATTTCGTCATCATGGTCGGCGTGATCATCCTGGCGGCCAAGATCGCGGGCGAATTGACCGAGCGCCTGTTCAAGGCGCCGGGGGTGCTGGGGGAGCTGATTATCGGTATGGTCATCGGCCCCTACGCCCTTGGGTCATGGATCAACATTCCCCTCATCGGCGCCCTCTTCCCTCGGGGCGGCATCGAGAGCCCCTGCATGAACATCCCCTGCGAGCTGTACGCCCTTTCCCAGCTCTCGGCGATCATCCTCCTGTTTTTGGCGGGGCTGGAGACAAACCTGAGACACTTCTTCTCCTATGCAAAGGTTGCGGTGGTCATCGCCCTGGGAGGGATAGCGCTTCCGTTTGTCCTGGGAGTGTCTCTCACGACGGTCATGGGCTACGCCGATTCATGCTTCGAGCCGACATCCCTCCTTGTGGGCACCGTCATGACCGCCACATCCGTGGGGGTCACCGCCCGGGTGTTGTCGATGCTGCACAAGCTCGACACCCCCGAGGGAATCGCCATCATGGGCTCCGCGGTGATGGACGATATCCTGGGCATACTCATCCTCGCCGGGGTCACCAGCATCGCCGTCGTGGGAACATTTTCCGCCCACGATGTGGCGATGGTGGGCTTCAGGGCGATCCTCTTCATGGCGGTTCTCGTGGCCGTGGGGCTGGTTGTCTCTCGGTATTTTGAGAGAATCCTGGGACTCTTTTCGTCCGCCGAGTCGGAGGTCGTCATCGCCCTGAGCCTCTGTTTTTTCTCCGCCGCCCTGGCGGAGGTCTTTGGCCTCGCAATGATCATCGGCGCATACATCGTGGGTCTGTGTCTCTCTATATCACCCGCCGCCGAGACCGTCAAGAAAAAGATGGCCCCCCTTTACCACACCTTCGTGCCGATATTCTTCGTCGTCACCGGAATGATGATCGACCTCTCGGCCGTTACGGGTCCCGTGCTTCTCTTCGGGATAGCCCTCACGGCGGCGGCGGTGTTGGGAAAGGTCCTGGGTGCGGGGCTTCCGGCCCTGGCGGTGGGTTTTAATACCACCGGCGCCGTGCGCATCGGCCTGGGCATGCTCCCCCGGGGGGAGGTGGCCCTGATCGTGGCCGGTGTGGGGCTCTCCGCCGGAATCATCGACGAAGAAATCTTCAGCGTGGCGATCATAATGACGATGATCACCTCTATCCTGGCGCCGCTGCTCCTCAAACCCAGTTTCCTCCACAAGAGCGAAGGAGCCGGCGAAAGAATCAAAGAGGTGAAATTCGCCCGCTCAGGAAGCTGGCATGACACGACAACCGCGACCGGTTTTCAACACACGAAGACCGTCGGCCAGTCCGTGGCCGCAGGTTGGCTCCCGATCTTTCTCACCGTCCTGGAAGACGAGGGATTTGTGCGTTTTTCCGGCATGAAGAGCCCATCGAGAACCTTTTATACCTATCACGATGAGAACAACGAGATTATCACCATATCGGTGGTCAGTGTGCAGCTCAGAAACCAGAGTTTCATTCGGATCACCTCCACCACAGAGCGCCTGGACGAGCTCATCATGACAGCTGACGACCGATATAACGAACATATAAACCTCCAGGAGATCTGATCCATCATCAGAGACGGCGACACGCACATGTTCTTCCGGGTCCGGCCTCCAATCACCTTGACTTTTCACCTTGTTGGTGTTAGCGTATCGTAGGCGCAGGCGCAGGAATATTTTTCCACGCCTGCATTGGATTTCATCAATAGGTAGAAAAAGCGTACGTTTTCATATGAACAACAATCACACGTCAAACGACGTTAAAAACAAGATCCTCTCGTTTTTAATGCTGCTCATGGGTAACCATCTCAACTGGTATGTGTCGTTTCTGGGTGACTACAAAAGCTCCCTGACTCCGCTGATTTTCAACTTCTTTGCTCCGAAAGTATCCATCCCGAAAGAAGACGTGAAAACCATTCGCGAACTCTCCCGGCAGGGAACGGTGATTTACGCCGGGAAAAACCGCTCATCACTGGATTTTCTCTTTTTTCACCACCGATACAAGATGGAGGGACTTCCCTATCCGATATTCGGCAACTTCATCAACATGATCTGGTGGCAGCCGGTGAAATCGGTGTTTCGCATCATCATCTCCTATATCTATTGCACTATCGCGAACGTACCTCCCCCAAACCCGTACCAGACCGATTACGTCCGCAGGATGAGCGAGGAGGGCCATTCCTCCATCCTCTTCCTGCGCCGCCCGTCCGGACTGCTCAAGCGATTCGCCCTTACCGAGCGTGACGATCCGATGGTCTATCTCCTGGAAGCCCAAAAGGAGATGACGAAAACCATCTACATCGTCCCTCAGATGATTATCTTCCAAAAATCCCCCACCCGGGAGAAGAAGAACCTCATCGATCTCTTTTTCGGCCCCAAGGAGGATCCGGGGCTGATCAGACGTATCGTGGTCTTCTTTCGATACTATCGCCGGGCGTTCATCAAGATCGGCGACCCGGTGAACCTCCGGGAATTCCTGGAGGAGCGGGACTCCCGGGCCGACGCCCACTCGTCCTACGCCCTTCGTCGGCGCCTTCTGGACAACATCGAGGCGGAAGAGCGCATGATCATCGGCCCCGTGCTCAAGGAGCGCACCGAATTGATGGAAATGGTGCTTTTCGATGGGGACTTCCAGCGGGAACTCGACGATCTGGCGGAGGTGACGGGTCTGCCGGTGGAGCGCTTCCGGCAGTCCGCGGTGGAGATGCTTTCGGAGATCGCGTCAGACTTCAACATCACCTACGTACGCATCTTTGATCTCGTCCTGACCTGGGTCTGGCACAACATCTACAACGGCATCGAAGTGGACATGGAGGGATTGGCGAAAATACGGGAGGCGGGGAAAAAAGCCCCCCTTATCCTGATTCCCTGTCACAAGAGTCACATCGATTATCTGATGCTCTCCTATGTGTTCCTTCACAACAACCTGCACATTCCCCATATCGCCGCGGGGGCCAACCTCTCGTTCTGGCCCATGGGACACATTTTTAGAAAATCCGGGGCGTTTTTCCTGAGACGCACCTTCAAGGGCGACCGTCTTTACCCCATCGTCTTTTCCGCCTACATCAGGACCATACTGACCCAGGGCTTTTCCATCGAGTTTTTCATCGAGGGGGGCCGCTCCCGCACCGGGAAGCTGGTCATGCCGAAGCTGGGGCTCTTGTCCATCATCATAAACGCCTATCTCAACGGATATGTCGACGATATTACCTTCGTGCCCGTGTTTATCGGATACGACCGCATCATGGAGGAATCCGCCTATATAAAAGAGCTGTCCGGCGAGAAAAAACAGAAGGAGAACTTCCGCGCCATGCTGAAGGGAAGGAGCCTGCTCAGGAAGAGATACGGGCGGGTATACATCAACTTCAGCGAGCCGATTTCCATCAAAAACTTTCTCACCGACTCGGGCTATGATGTTCGCACCATCACGAAACCGGAAATCCGCCAGCTTCAGTACGACCTGGCATACCGTATCGTCTATTCCATAAACGAAGAGAGCGTGGTCACCACCACGAATCTCGTTGCATTGGCCTTCATGTCTCACATCAAGGGCGCCCTGACCTGGGACGAGCTATGTTCTCTGGTATCGCTCTATACGGACTACCTTGACTATTTCAACGCCCGTTTTACCGACACCTATAAGGGAAGAAAAACGGCCATCGGCGAGGCCCTCACAGAACTCATCGGTGAACGTCTGGTGCAGCTGGTAAAATCGGACATAGAAGAGGAAGAGGACGAGGAATTCGAGCCGCTCTTCTACGTGCCGGACGACAGACGACTTCACCTGGAATACTACAAAAACAACATCCTGCACTTTTTCCTCCCCGCGGCGTTTGTTTCCACATCGCTCCTTTTCCGAACGCCGGGAGACGCTACGGAGGCGGCGACCACCGTCGATTTCCGATATTTGCGAAAAATATTCAAGTTCGAGTTCATTTACGATCTGAAGTTCTCCGACGCGGAGCGGGTGAACCAGGTCCTGGCCTATTTCGAACAACTCGGGGTCATTACAAAAACAAATGATGAATACGAGATCAATCCGGATAAGCGGGAGATTCTCATGGCCTTTGCGGGATTGATACACAACTACTTGGAATCCTACCTGGTGGCCGCACAGAATCTTCCGGAATATGTGCATAAAAAACCGAAGAGCGAGCGGGATGTTATGCGACGTCTTGACGCATCCGGCGAAAAGATGTTCAAAAGGGGGGAAATCACTCGGATGGAGGCCCTCTCACCCCCGAGTTATAAGAGCGCCCTGACGCTCATGACCCATGAAAAGGTTCTCGACACAAAAACCGTTACGGAGGGGAAGAAGACCGTCAGGTATTACTCCCCCGGTCCCGAAGAGCGGTCGTACAGGGAGGAATTGAAAAGATTCCTCTCCAGCATCAGTCATTCTTCATAACCTATCTGGAGTGAGGAGAAATGACTTCCAAAACACGCATCGTCATGTACATATGTTTTGCCGTGTGTCTTGTGATATCCCTCTCGGGCTGCGCGGCATATGACATCGCCGTCAGGTACTGGCCCGAAGACACCACCCCCGAATCCACGATTACTCCCGTTCCCACCGAAGTGGTCGATACGTTCGAGGGCGTCGCATCGTGGTACGGCCCGAAATTTCACGGGAAGAAGACCGCCAGCGGAGAGGTGTTCGATATGTACGACCTGACCGCCGCACACAATACCCTCCCGATGGGCACCCTCTGCGTGGTCACGAACAAGAACACCGACGAATCTGTCACGGTCAGGATCAACGATCGCGGTCCGTTCGTGAAGGATCGGGTGATCGACCTCTCCTACGCCGCGGCGAAGGTCATCGGCATGATAGATACCGGCACCGCGCCGGTATATGTGGAGGTGCTGGGGAGCGAGGAAACGGTGCCCGGATACGAAACCGCCTCCACCCCTCCCCCCGACATCTACGGGGAGGAAGTGGAGGGATTGACCTACACCATCCAGGTCGGCTCGTTCACCGATCGGACGAATGCGGAAAACCTCCAGAGCATGCTCATGGATATGTTCACGGATGTACGCGTTGAGGAGTTTGCCACCACCGGCACCACCTACTATCGGGTCCGGGTGGGCCTGTTTGCCAGCCGCATCGACGCCCTGAACACCGCGGAAGAGCTGACCTCAGCCGGATACGACGGGTTCATCGTCGAAGCCGGGCGATGATCCGACAGGGCCGACAGCCATTGAAGTGGTTGTCCGGAGCACGTGGGATGTTGAAGGCACATGTCGAATGCATAAGGATAGTGGGGCTAAGGAACAACCTTTCTCCGCCCCTGTCGGAACAATCCACCGCTATATCGGCCGGCCGACACTGTCGGCCCGGCTGCCATTATAGTGGCGGGCCGGTGCGACAGGGTAACACTCCAGATAGTGGTGACTTGGAGCGAATGGGTTTGTGCCGATTTCACCCCGCCCCGCACCTCTCAACCCCGCATCGACCCTTTCGCCCTTCAGTCACACTCCACCGCATCCTAATCGGCCGACACTGTCGGTTTGCTCTTTGATGGTATGGTTATACGGGAATCCGTGATATATTGGAGTGAGACATACCTCTATACATAGTGTGAGTTGTCGCTAATGAATAAGAACATTCAGGACGCCCTCGCATCCTTTACCTACGGCCTGTACGTGGTGACCGTCGCCGCAGGCAACGTGCGAAACGCCATGGTCGCCTCATGGGTCTCCCAGGCGTCATATGATCCCCCCCGGGTACTGGTGGGGATCAAAAAAACACGCCTGACCCATGAGCTGCTCGAGCGGGCGGACCGATTTGGTCTCATGGTTGTCCAGAAGGGAAAAGAAGGGGAGCTTCCGTCGCTCAAGGGGGGAGATCCCGAGAAAAAATTTACAGAAAGAGACGTCATGACGGGAGAGAGCGGCGTTCCCCTTTTCACCGAATTCCTCTGGTCGCTGGAGCTGGTACTGGTGGATCGATTCGACGCCGGGGATCACACGATCTTTTTGGGAGAGATAACCGACGCCAAAAAAACCGCTGAGGGGGCGCCTGCGTCCACGGCGGACTACGGCAAGGTTTACATAGGCAGGCAGTAACACCGGGAGGCACCCGCCCATGCCCACGGACGGCGAGATCAAAGAGGAGCAGAAGAAAATCAACCGGCTGCGGTTCCTGGTGGATTTCACCATTACCGTCATCCTCCAGGGGCACCTCCCCATTGAGGAGGTGTATCGGCTGGTCGACGGCCTCAAAAGCCACGCCTTAACGCTGTTCCCGGATAAGGAAGACACCTTCGAGCTGATATATCGACCGCGTATCACCCGGGCCATCAGGGAGAGTTACCGGCTCCACTAACCCGGCATGGACCGGGAGCCTTGATAGCGGCGGAACGCGGCGAATGGGACACAAAGAAACACCGGGGGGGAAACATACCACCGGGGCGGCAGGTTACGGGGCGAGTGTCGTCAGGTTGCCGACAAAACACCCCCTCCATCCTGTTTTTCACCCCCCACCATTCCGGCCCACCGCTATTACGGCCGTCGACCCTGTCGACATGGACCGGGAGCCACTATAGTGGTAGGCCGAAGCGACAGGGATGGCAACTTAAAGAGTGGTAGCCCGGAGCGGATGGGGCGTTAAGGGAAAGTGTTGAATGTATAAGGATGGTGGGACCGAGGAAACAACCCTTCCTCCGCCCCTGTCGTATCAATCCACCACTATCTTGGGTGCAGGCACTGCCTGCCCACCACTATACCGGCCGTCGACCCTGTCGACCTACGGCATGTTTTCCTCGATGAAGGAGAGAACGATCTCCTCGTATTCCTCGGTGTGATCCTCGTAGCCCATTGTATGGGTGCATCCGTCGAAATAGTAGAGATCCTTGACCTCCGCCCCGGACGCATCGAACATCGCCTGGGAATACTCCGGCCGGATATTTTCATCTCCCCGGCAGTGGAGGATCAGCGTCGGAACGAATACGTTCTCTATGGCCCTGATCGGCTCCACCAGCTTCGGTGTAAAATCGGCCCGCAGACCGGCCAGAAACAGCGCCGAATACACGAGGGGAAACTTCGGAAGCCCGTAGAGGTCCTTCGCGTAGTCGCTCACCACCGTCTCGAGCCCCGGATAGGCCGAATCCTCCACCAATAGGTCGATGCGCTTATCCTCGGCGGCGGCCATGATCGCCACCGCCCCGCCGAAGGACTCTCCGACGATCCCGAGATCCGATGTGTCGCAGTCGTCCCGCGTCTCCAGATATTCAATGGCGGCGGATACATCATAGCTCTCATAATATCCATAGGTGCAGAAATCCCCTTCCGACAGGCCGTGATAGCGCTGATCATAGATCAGGACGGCGTAGCCCGCTCGTCCCAGCATCCCGGCGTATTTCAGGGCGCCGATGCGGTTGTCGTTCTGTCCGTGCAGCACGATGAACGTGGGGGCATCGGCTCGTTTCCCCGGGATGAACCAGCCGGAAAGCTCGATCCGCGGTCCTGACATCTCATCGCTCTTTTTATACGAATAGAAGCTCACATCCTCGGGCTCCACGCCGAACTCCGCCAGGTCGGAGAATTTTTTGTGTTCTATCTGCTCCTCGATGGTCTTGGTCTCGAAGGCAACGATCTGCCCGGAAAAATACCAGGATACCCCGACGAAAACCACAATAAGAAACACAACCAGAATAAGAACAATTCGTTTCGTCGCTTTCATATATGACTCCTCATAGAATGGCTGGCAGTGCCAGCTCCCTTTATTGCAGTGGCCTGAAACTATCGAGGCGCTGATAAACAAAGAGGACAAAGGAAAACACCGGGGCGGCCGTAATAAAATCAATAAATACAGGCACGCCTGCGCACCTGCCGCTTCGACCCACCACTATCTCGGCTGTCGGCCCGTGCCGATCCGTTCGACCAGCCAGTCGTGGATGTCGTCGGCCACGCGTTCCCAGCCGTTTTCGGTCATGAGGTTGTGCCCCATGCCCCGATACATTCGATAATCGCCCCGATACGCCCGTGCGGTTCGCTCCTGCGTCCTGATGGGAAAGAAGTAATCGTGCTCGGCCGCCGTCACCAACACCGGAGTCGAGACGCGATGGGGCTTAAGCCTCGTCAGGGGGACAACCGGCGTCAAAAGCGCCACGGACGACTCCGGCACCGCGGATTCGGACCCCCTCCGACATACCTCGTCCGGGGCGTTATGGAGAAACAGACGCCGGTACATCTTTTCATCCCGCACCGGCAACGGCAGCAGAACGCCAAACCGAACCGCCAGGGACGGATAGTGCAGGGCCATTTTCAGAAAGGTCGTGCGGGGAAAATGCCGAAACGGGAGGGGCGCCACAAGGACGGCCGCCGGTGGTGTTGCCTCTTCCAGGTATTTCATCACCACATATCCCCCCAGGCTGTGACCGATGACGATCGGATTGCCGATATCTCCCGCGACCCTCCCGACCTCCCGCACGTATTCCATGAAGGTTTGGCGGCTGATGTTCTCCCCGTCCCCCCGGCGCTCCCCGTGAGCGGGAAGATCCACGGCATGGCAGGCAAAACCCTTCTCGGACAGAAAATTCATGAAGTTTTCCCAGCACCAGGCCCCATGCCAGGCCCCATGAACAAAGAGAATCGGGATATCATGCGCTTCCTTCTTCGGAATCATTTTCTTCATGCGGCCTCCCGACATACTCAAAACGAATACCAATAAAAAAACACCGACGGACACCGGAGCCGTACCCGGCGTTCGAGATCGAAGACAATATCGCCCGCCTCACATACGTATCCCTCGGCGTATGACGATTCCACATGCACTCTATACATCAGAGAGAGGGCTTCTCCGTCTCATGCACGGGACCTGTTTGAGAATTTTTATCAGTAATTTCTTCCGCGATGCGGTCAAGTATGCCGTTTATAAAGCCGGGGCTGTCTTCGGTGCCGTAGCGCTTGGCGATCTCAACGGCCTCGTTGATGGTGACGTTGGGAGGGATGTCTGCAAGATAGAGGAGCTCGAACACGGCACATCGAATGATGTTTCGATCGACGACCGCCATTCGATCCAGCTTCCAGTTTCTGGATACATCGTTGATGATACGATCTATTTCATCCAGGTGCTTACATGTTCCGACGACCAGGACGGTAAAAAAACTCCTTGCATCGGAGTCGGTCTTGAAAAAATGCCAGAAATTAGTTATGGCCTCTTCGATACGATCGCGGGATACCGACGCACGCCCATCCGTGTCGACCGCCTCCGCGTCCTGCATCCGGGGTGCATCGGATCCGTCGTATACGGCAACCGATCCGCCCTCCCCGCTTTCGGACGAGGGCGGTGGATTCATGTCGCACTGATATAAAAACTGAAGGGCGAGTTCCCTGGCCCGTCTTCTCTTTCCCACGATATCTATTCCATGTGTCGGGCCGACTGGCAGTGCCAGCGGCCGAGATAGTGGTGGTTCGAGGCGGCAGAATGTAACATATAGGATAGCGGTAGCCCGAATTGCATGAGGCGGGACAGTGAACCTTCCATCACCGCCACTCCGATGGTCTCCCTCGTCCGCCCTCATCCACCGACGCCCCGATTGTTTCACTCCACCGCTATAATGGCTGTCGACCCTGTCGACCTGTCACCCCTTGTCGATCTGTCCGACCAGGTTCGCCATCTCGATGGCGGTGACGGCGGCGTCGTATCCCTTATTGCCCGATTTCGATCCGGCGCGCTCTATGGCCTGTTCGATGGTATCGGTGGTGATGATACCGTAGCTGATGGGGATATCGCTTTCGAGGGATATCTTCGCCACCCCCTTTGCGGATTCGGATGCGATGTACTCGAAGTGCGGAGTAGCTCCTCTGATAACCGCCCCGAGGCAAATGACTGCGCTGTGTTTCTTGGAGGTGGCCAGACGCCGGGCGATTTGGGGAATTTCGAACGCACCGGGTACCCGATACACATGGATGGCGTCGTCCGCGCCGCCGTGGCGGACGATGGCGTCCACAGCCCCGTCCAGGAGCCGCTCCCCGATGAAATTATTAAAACGGGACAGCACGATGGCGAACGTCAAACCCTTCGCCGTCAATGAGCCCTCGATATGTTTCGGCATATATCGCTCCTACACCTTGTTGAGAATGTGGCCCATTTTTTCCTTTTTCGTCGTCATATAGGGCCTGTTGAACTGGTTCGGTTCCATCTCTATGGGCACGACGCCGACCACCTCCAGGCCGTACCCGTCAAGCCCCACGATCTTCTTCGGGTTGTTGGTGAGCAACCTGATCTTCTTGATTCCCAGATCCACCAGTATCTGGGCGCCGATGCCGTAGTCCCGAAGGTCCGCATCGAACCCGAGCTTTTCGTTGGCCTCCACGGTATCGTATCCCTCGTCCTGGAGCTGATACGCCTTGATCTTGTTCAACAGACCGATGCCCCTTCCCTCCTGGTTCATGTACACCAGCGCGCCCTTTCCCTCCTCGCTGATCATCCTGAGGGCGGTCTGGAGCTGGTCTCCGCAGTCACACCTGAGCGAGCCAAGAACATCACCGGTGAGGCAAGCACTGTGCACCCGCACCAGCACCTCGTCATCGGGGCCGATCTCTCCCATCACGAGGGCGAGGTGTTCGAACGTGTCCACGTCGTTCTCGTAGCCGATGGCATGAAATTCCCCCCCCAGCTTGGTCGGGATGATGGTCTCAGCCACGCGGTGCACCAGCGACTCTGTCTTCATTCGGTACTCGATGAGATCCCTGATGGTGGCGATCTTGAGATTATGCTCCTCGGCGAAAATTTCCAGGTCCGGCATCCGGGCCATGGTGCCGTCGTCCTTCATGACCTCACAGATGACACCCGCGGGTCTCAATCCCGCCAACCTCGCCAAATCCACCGACCCCTCGGTCTGTCCCGTCCGGACCAGCACCCCCCCGTTCTTGGCGATCAGGGGAAAGATGTGTCCCGGCTTCACCAGGTCGTCCGGAACGGCGTCGTCGGCCACGGCGGCCTGTACGGTGGTGTGCCGGTCATAGGCGGAGATGCCGGTGGTAACGCCCTTCCGTGCCTCTATGGAAACGGTGAAGGCGGTGCCGAACCGGGAACGGTTTTCCTGAACCATCAAGGGCAGGTTCAGGGAACGGGCCTTCTTCTCGGTCAGAGAGAGACAGATCAGGCCGCGACCGTACCTGGCCATAAAATTGATGGATTCCGGCGTCGACTTCTCGGCGGCCAAGCACAGATCGCCCTCGTTTTCACGATCCTCATCATCCACCAGGATGATCATCTTCCCCGCTTTTATGTCTTCAAGAACTTCCGGTATTGATGAAACAGCCATATTCAATGCACTCCTCGGAAAGATCGTTCAACTATCTATACATATCCCTCTTCCGCAAGCTTCTCAAGGGTTACCCCCCCGGAAGGCGACTCTCGATTCTGAAGCAGAAACCGCTCGACATATTTGCCGATCAGGTCCGCTTCCAAATTCACCCGGTCCCCCGGCTTTCTGCCGTCCAGGATCGTCTCCTGAGCGGTGTGCCGGATGATATTAACGGTAAATACGTCATCGGACAACGAATTGATCGTCAGGCTGACGCCGTCGACGGCCACCGACCCCTTATCGACGATATATCGCCGGACTCCCACAGGAGCCGTAACGCCGATAATGAGGCTGTCCGGACTTCTCTCCACCGTTGCAACCTTTCCCACGCCGTCCACATGGCCCGCCACGAAGTGACCGCCCAGTCGATCCCCCACCCTGAGGGCGCGCTCAAGGTTGACGCGCCTCCCCCGGTTCGCGTTGTCCAGGGTACAACGGGAAAGCGTCTCCGGCGACGCCTCGACACTGAAAGAGCCGGACCCTACTTCCACCGCCGTCAGGCAGACGCCGTCCACGCTGATGGAGTCCCCGATACGGGTATCCGCAAGATCCATGCTCGTCTCGATGGCCAGGATGGAGATATTTCCGGCAAAACGTATGTTCCGGATTGTTCCCACATCCTCGATGATACCGGTAAACATCGAAAGGACCTCTCTTCCTCGGCCGGCACGGGCTTCATACACACAGGCAACGACGCCCCCTATCCGCACTCCCGGACATCATCATAATGAGACGATGAGCATACCCTTGAAATTGCTTATCCTCCGTCACGTACGGAGGGATACGCCTCCACGATAATATCCGGCCCCGCCCGGCGAACGGTCAGCCCCCCCAGCTTTATTGCGTCCGCGATACGCCGGGGACCCGGCCCGACCGTGAGGCCCAGGGTATCGTCCCCGGTAAGAATCTTGGGGGCGTACATGAACATTATTTTATCAAATATAGCATGTTTCAAAAAGTAAGTAAACACGTTTGCGCCACCCTCGACGAGAAGACGCATCATACCCCGCTTGCCGAGGAGTAAAAGGAGGTACGAAAGGTCCATCAGGTCGCCGGCGTCCCTGGGGAGCCCGATCACCTCCGCCCCGGCGGCCTCCAGCGCCCTCATCCTCGACTGCATCTCGGCATTCCCGGTCTCGTCCACGGCGATGATAGCGGCCGCCCCCCCTCCCGCCAGAACTCGGGCGGTAATCGGGGTCCGGGCGTCTGGATCGATAATCACCCTCACAGGATCTGTTCCTCGAACCAGGCGAACGGTCAGCTCCGGGTCGTCGGCCAGAACGGTGCCCACGCCCACCAGTATTCCGTCGGACACGGCCCTAAGGCGGTGAGCGTACCGCCTGGCGTCGATGGAGGTAATCCACTTGGAATCTCCGCCGGCGGCGGCCAGTCTGCCGTCTAAAGTCATGGCGGCCTTGAGGGTGACGAAGGGAAGGCCGGAGACCACGAAACGGCGATACGCCTCGTAGAACCGGGTGATTTCATCTCCCATCACATCACAGACAACCTCGATGCCCACCCGGGACAATACACCCGCCCCGTCACCCGGGACGCAGGGATTCGGATCACACATCCCAAAGAAGACGCGTCCGATGCCCGCATTAATGATTGCATCGGTACAGGGGGGGGTGCGCCCGTGGTGGCAGCAGGGCTCCAGGGTGACGTAGATATCCGCCCCGCGGGCCCTCTCCCCGGCGTCGGCAATGGCCACCACCTCCGCGTGGGGTGTTCCCGGTCCCCGGTGAAACCCCTCCCCCACGACGTTTCCCTCAGAAACGACGACAGCCCCAACCGGGGGATTGGGGCTCGTTCGGCCCTCAAACCGCCGCGCCAGCGTCAGGGCCCGTCTCATGAACCGAAGATTCATTCGACTGTCACATCCTGTCCTTATCGTCCAGAAGCTCCTTGAGCTCCGCCATAAACTCGTTGATGTCCTTAAACGACCGGTACACCGAGGCGAACCTGACGTATGCAACCTCGTCCAGATCCTTGAGGTGCTCCATCACCTTTTCGCCGACCATGGAGCAGTCGACCTCCCGCTCTCCCACGTCGGTGAAGCTCGCCTCGATGGAATCCACGGTCTTTTCGATGACGGTAATGCTGATGGGGCGCTTTTCGCAAGCCTTTTTGATGCCGATGAGAATCTTGTTGCGGTCAAAGGCCTCCCGCCTCCCGTCCTTTTTGACTACCAGCGGCAGCATTTCCTCCACCCGCTCATAGGTGGTGAAACGCCGTCCGCAGTCCAGACACTCCCGCCGCCTGCGGATGACATCGCCGTCCTTCGTCAGGCGGGAATCGATGACCTTATTATCTATAAACGCACAAAAGGGACACTTCACCGGTTTTTATCTCCTCGGTCGATCTGTTTCGTGTCAATTCCCGCCTCATCGAGCATCGAGCGGGAAAGCGGATCTGCGTATCCTTCCCGATATACAATCTTCTGTATGCCGGCGTTGATGAGCATTTTCGTACAGATAATGCAGGGGAGCGTGGTACAGTAGAGGGTGGCGCCCCGGATGGAAACGCCGTGATAGGCGGCCTGAATGATGGCGTTTTGTTCCGCGTGCAGGCCGCGACAGAGTTCATGTTTTTCACCCGAGGGGACGTTCTGCTGTTCCCTCAGGCACCCCACCTCAATGCAGTGAGCAAGCCCCCGGGGTGCGCCGTTGTATCCGGTGGAGAGGATGTTTCTGTCTTTCACCAGCACCGCCCCAACCTGCCTGCGCAGGCACGTGGAGCGCTGGGCCACCAGGTCCGTAATGTCCATGAAGTATTCGTCCCAGCCGGGACGTTCAGACGCCCTGTCGTTTGGAATAATCGCCTTCTTCAAACGAAACCCGTTCTGTATCGATACGGTGACGATAGAGAGGAAAATCCTCCAGGAATTCCCGCACGTATTGCCTGGTTTTTACGATCTTGTCCTCATTGCCGATGTCATCGAGGATATCGGCGATCAGGTTCGCAACCACCGCCGCGTCACCCTCTTTCAGTCCCCGTGTGGTGATCGCCGGGGTGCCGAAACGAACCCCGCTGGTGACGCGGGGCGGGCGGGCGTCGAACGGGATGCCGTTCTTGTTCGCACAGATACCGGCGCGATACAGCGCCTGGGCCGCATCGGCCCCGGTGAGGCCTGCGATCCCGACATCCACCAGGAAAAGATGATTGTCGGTACCGCCGCCGACGAGCCGAAAGCCCCGTGAGAGCAGCACATCCGCCATCGTAGCGGCGTTGGCAACGATCTGTCTCTGGTACTCTTTGAAATCGTCCGTCATCGCCTCTTTGAACGCCACCGCCTTCGCAGCGATGGTATTCATCAGGGGACCTCCCTGGGTGCCGGGGAATACCCGGGAGTTGATGGTCTTGGCGAACTCCTCCCCGCTGAGGATGAGCCCTCCCCTGGGTCCCCGCAGGGTCTTGTGGGTGGTGCAGGTGGTCACCTGGCAGGATGGTATCGGATCGCAGTGAAGTTTTGCTACCACCAGCCCGCCGATATGAGCGATATCCGCCATGACGACGGCGTCCACGTCCGCACCGATCTCGCCGAAACGGTCAAAATCGATATGCCGGGGATAAGAACTTGCCCCGGTGATGATCATTTTCGGCCGGTGCTCCCTGGCCAGTCGCGATACTTCGTCGTAATCGATGCATTCCGTCTTTTCATCGACGCCGTAGGAAACGATATTGAAATACTTCCCGGAAAAATTCACCGGGCTCCCGTGGCTGAGATGTCCCCCGTGGGACAGCTCCATGCTCAGCACCGTATCGCCGTGATCCAGTACCGAGAGCATCACCGCCATATTGGCCTGGGCGCCCGAATGAGGCTGGACGTTCGCAAAGTCCGCATTGAAGAGCTTCTTTGCCCGATCGATGGCCAGGGTCTCGGCGCGATCGACGTTTTCACACCCCTCGTAATATCGCTTTCCCGGGTACCCCTCGGCATATTTGTTTGTCATGACCGAACCGGACGCCTCCAGCACGGCCTCGCTGACGTAATTTTCCGAGGCAATCAGTATTATCTGGGATTCCTGACGATCCGTTTCGTCATGTATAGCGTCAAATATCTCTCTGTCTGTTTCAAACAAACTCACCCTTTTCCTACTCCTCTTTTTTCTATTTCGCCTATTTTATCAACGCGCCGCTGATGTCTCCCCCCATCGAATGGCTCTTCCAGGAACGTCATGAGAATCTCTCGCGCCAACTCCGGGCCGGTCACCCGCGCCCCTATGGTGAGTACATTCGCGTCATTATGCCAGCGGCTCATCCTGGCGGTGAAGATATCCCACGCCAGCGCCGCCCGTATTCCGGGCACCTTGTTGGCCGCTATGCTCATGCCGATGCCGGTCCCGCACAACAACACACCAAAATCGACCGTTCCGGCACACACCAGATCCGTCACCTTCAGGGCGATATCGGGATAGTCCACCGAGCCGGGCTGGGAGACCCCCACGTCTGTTACGTCCACTCCGGCCTTTTTGAGTACGTCAACCAAACAGACTTTAAGGTCCAGGCCTCCGTGATCCGATCCAATGGCCACCTTCAGAGACATACCGATTACATCTTTTCCTTGATATAGTTAATGGCATCCTGGACGGTGGAAATCTTTTCCGCGTCATCGTCGGAGATCTCCACATCATATTCATCCTCGATGGTCATAATCATCTCGACAATATCCAGCGAGTCCGCACCCAGATCATCGATAAAGGATGCGTCCAGTTGAATATCATCTTTTTCCAGTCCCAGCTGCTCAGCGATGATTTCCTTGACTCTTTCCTCAACAGAAGCCATGTTACTAACCTCCTGAATAAATATTCTGTTTTATCATTGAATCAGTTACTCATTAACTGTTTCCGTTACATGTAAAGCCCACCATTGACGCCGATCACCTGACCGGTGATGTAGCGCGCATGGTCCGACACAAGAAAAAGCACGGCGTCGGCGACTTCCCCCGGCGCGCCGATCCTTCCCAGGGGAATCCTCTGAATAATACCGTTTCGTATGTCCAGAGAAATGCCCTCGGACATATCCGTATCGATCAATCCGGGAGAGACCGCGTTGGCGGTGATATTGCGATCCGCCAACTCGCGGGCAACCGATCGGGTAAATCCGATAATACCGGCCTTCGCCGCGGAGTAATTGGACTGACCGGGATTGCCGTACTGCCCCGCGACCGATGTCATATTGACGATCCTGCCGAAACGGGCCTTCATCATAGGCCGCACCGCGGCTTTTGTCAACAGGAATGTTCCTGTCAGATTGGTCTGAATGACCTCATCCCACTGGGACTGCTTCATGAGGGGGACGAGGTTGTCCTTCGTGATGCCCGCGTTGTTGATCAGGATATCCAGGCGGCCGGATTGATCCAGGAGCGCCTTGACGCCGTCCTTCACCTCATCCGGATTCGACACATCGAAGGGGGCGAGTTTCGCCGTGCCGCCCCTCGCCTCGATATCTTTTTTGGTCTCTTCGGCCGCATCCGTCTGGGATCGATAATTTATATATACTTCGACCCCCTCTTCGGCCAGCGCCTGGGCCACCGCCCGGCCGATTCCCCGGGACGCCCCGGTCACCAGTGCAACTCTGCCAGAAAGGGACATCGTCTCTCCCTCTTCGGTGATGATGTGAAATGCGATCTCTACACGACCGCCCTTCTGTCAATCCATACAAGCCCGCGGTGCATGTCCGGATCCCGTTCGCCGCCGCCCGTTGCTTTCTATCCGAACTTTTTCTCCAGTGCCTTGAGCGTCTCCATATCTCCGACGGCCTCACACGATACCTTCCGGTCGATACGCCGTATCAGCCCGGTCAGGACGTTTTTGGGACCCACCTCCACAAAGGTGGTGATCTCTCTGTCGATAAGACGCCGGATGGAGTCCTCCCAGAGCACCGGCCTGATAAGCTGGTCTGTGAGGAGCTTTCTGATCCCGCCCGTGTCGTCCGGGTGGTCGTCCGCCGTCACATTGGAAATCACCGGGAACTTCGGGGCCTTCGGCGATTCGGGGCCGAGGGCCTGTATCTCTGCATCCAGATTTTGTGAGGCCTCGGCCATGAGCGGGGAATGAGACGGCACGCTGACCGCCAGGATGATGACCTTTTTCGCCCCCGCCTCTTCCAGCATCGCCCCCGCCCGTTCGACGGCGTCTTTATGCCCGGAGATGACGATCTGTCCCGGGCTGTTGTAATTGGCGCCGACAACTATTGAATCATCCCGGGAGACATCACTCGTGACGGCGTCTATTGTCTCCCGATCCACGCCCAGGACCGCCGCCATCGCGCCGACTCCCTCGGGCACCGCACGCTGCATCAGGGCCCCCCGGGTCCTGACCAGGGAGACGGTCTGTGCCAGGGAGAATGATTCCGCCGCCTTGAGGGCCGCGTATTCGCCCAGGCTGTGTCCCGCCGCGGCGGCCGGCTCGTGGGATGAAAGAAAACCGGTATCTTCGAGCACCGCGTAGATGCTTGCTGATACCGTCAGCAGTACCGGCTGTGTCTGTTCCGTCTTATTCAGCTCCGATTCCGGACCGTGGAAGGCGAGCTTTTTGACATCCATCGACAGGATATCCGAGGCCTCCTCGAATATCAGCCGCGCGGACTGGAAATTATCATGAATGTCCTTTCCCATGCCGACATACTGAGAACCCTGGCCGGGGAAAAGATATGCGATGCGCGTCACGACACCTCCAGGCTTATCTCGGATGTGAAACTATCCCACAAAGATGCTCTACCGTTTCGGCTGCTTCTCGAACGGTATCCTCGACAATCTCCCGCGCCGAGCGGGGTGATTCGAGGAGTCCGGCGATCTGTCCGCTCATGATGGAGCCCATCGCCACATCTCCGTCCACGGCGGCCCTGAGCCGACCCTCCCCCAGAGAAAATATTTCTTCCGGCAACGCCCCCTGCTTTTCCATATCCAGGATCGTGCGGGAGAGCCGATTCTTGAGCATTCTCACCGGATGGCCGGTGGATCGCCCGGTGACCACCGTGTCCCGATCCCCTGCATTCAGCACCCTCTCCTTCCAGGCCGCACAGATCGGGCATTCATTCGCGGTCAGAAAGGCGGTGCCCATCTGCACCCCCTCGGCGCCCAGGGCAAAAGCCGCCGCCATAGTCCTGCCGTCCGCGATGCCGCCCGCGGCGACGACCGGGATGGAGACCTTCTTGGTCGTCATCGCGGTCAGGGTCATGGTGGTCAACTCACCGATGTGGCCGCCGGCTTCGTATCCTTCGACGATGACGGCCTTCGCCCCCATCCTTTCAGACCGCACCGCCAGCGGAACCGACGCCGCCACCGGTATCACGATCGGCTGCTTCCCTGGGGGAAGCCCCGCGATTCGACCGAGTATTGTTCCGGGATTCCCCGCACCGGTGGTAAGTACATGCACCCCCTCATCGAGAACCACATCGATCAATTCCATGACATGGGGAGCGACGAGGATAACATTAACACCGAAGGGGCTTGCGGTAAGAGACTTCGTGCGCCTGATTTCAGCCTGAAGCTCATCGGGGGTCATCAATCCCGCGCCGATTATTCCCAGGGCTCCGGCCTCGCTTACCGCTGCGGCCAGCTCCGCTCGGGACACCCAGGCCATGCCACCCTGAAAAATCGGGTGGGATATATCAAGAAGCGTGCATAATCTCGATTCGATCAACTACACTTCCTCGATCTGAACGACCTCCCGGCCCTTGTAATAGCCGCAATGGGGGCACACCACATGAGGCATCTTCACTTCGGTACACTGGGGACAAATCGACCGAGGGGGTGTGACAAGTCCCTGGTGAGACCGCCGCTTCCCCTTTCGGGATCTGGAATGTTTACGTTTCGGAACCGCCATAACAAAAAACCTGTTTATTTAACCTGAAAATCCTTCAATTTCTCAAACCGAACGTCAACGACGTCCTGATCACAATCACATTGTTTCTTATTGAGATTACCGCCGCATTGCGGGCAGAGCCCACTGCATAATTCGCTGCAGAGAGGACGCATCGGGAGCGCCAGCGCCACCTGTTCCTCGATGATCTGTGCGATATCCACCTCATCCCCGTGGAGAAACGACTGCTCCAGTTCATCGACGGAGAGCTCATGCTCCCTTTCTTGAACATTCATCCTGGTGATGATATATGAAAACGGAACGTCCAATATCGCCTCAAAACTTTCGAGACATCGGCCGCATTCGCGAACCACCAAAAGCTGAATCCTGCCCGATACGAATATATCATTCCCCGATGTAACGAGGGTGATCGCACCCTCAAAACCGTGGGGAAACGAAAGCCCCGATTCAACAATATCCGAGAGCGTCTTCGCCTGCCAGTCCGTTCCGGGAATCACCGTGTGAACCGCGAGGGGAGTAAAATTCTCCCGCCACTCGGCAAACCTCCCCTCCCCGGGAAAGGCGACGGAATAACCTCCGTCGGGTTCTACCGGGATTTCAGATATATGTATCCTGAGCGAATCCATTCCGACCCCACATCCCGCGCGGTTTAATGTAATACCGCACCTGCGTCACAATACACGCTGCGTTTATCCTTCCCCTCATATCCGCCCCCCCCCGTGAAATCAGACATGTCCCCGATCCCGGTGTCTGTCTTGATTCGTTTATACCCAATGCCCTTTTCGATGTCAAGAAAATTGCATGAGGAAAAGTGCGGAAACTCCTTGACTTAAATGAATAATTTTCTCATAATTATTTGGTTGAATCAAGCATTATTTCACATCCGTTGTATCCTTTTTTTGAGGCGAAAATGAATCGATACCGTTTCGGCGACCCTGTCGGACAGGCCCTGGCGATCCTGTTCTGTGCGCTTGTGCTCTCCCTCGCAGGAATGCCCGCTCTCTCTCAGGAAAACGGATGCGGTCACTCCGGCTATCTGTGGGGCGGCGGCGCCTCCGCGACGTTCGAAGTGTTCGTAGATACCGAAGCCGTCGCCCTCGATTTCGACTGGCCCCAGGGCATCGTCGATTTCCGGGTCAAGGGGTATGGAGACGAGCCGGAGGAACTTTTGATCGACCAGCCCCTGGCGGACGGGGACCTGCTCACCCTCGCCGGACCGGGAATATATTATATAACCATCTATTCAAAGTGGGGCAGCGGGTGCTGGGAGGTGACCATCGAGCCGACAACGTTACCTGAAGAGGACGCCGACGACGATGCCACCCCCCCCGCCAATGAAATGTAATTCGACGATGATGAAAAATGCTTGACAGGATACGGAAAATACATTATAGTGCATACACCTCTTGAGGAACACACCTCAAAAGCGGTTTCGGAACAGCCGCCCGTACCCAGTATGCTTTTCAGTTTTCATATAGTTGTGTGTATATAACGATAAAACTCCCGATAAATCCTATACTCTCACCCACGTTACGTTAAAAGGACCTGCAACATCATTCCTACTTATACCTTGTGTGCCATTATACTAAATAACATATAAATTGCCATGTCGGCGCCGAATCCGAAATCCCCATCCACGGATCGAGATTAAAATACACGCCGACGGAACACCCTGATTCCGATGTACCGCACGCGCGGCGCCTCGGCGTACCAACACAAATCGAGAAGGTTTTTCATGGACGGAACCGACACCACTACTGTAGAAACTGAACAGAGCGACATCATAAATCTGGTCGACCTGAAGAAAAAGGACATCAGCGGCCTGCACACAATGGCCAAGGAGCTGGAGATCGAGGGCGCCAGCGGTATGACCCGCCAGGAACTGATCTTCAGCCTCCTGCAGGCTCACTCGGAGCAGAACGGCGTGGTGTATGCCGAGGGCGTCCTGGAGACCCTCCCGGACGGTTTCGGATTTCTCCGGGCGCCGGACTATAACTATCTGCCCGGCCCGGACGACATCTACGTATCGCCGTCGCAGATTCGCCGCTTCTCCCTGCGCACCGGCGATACCATCTCGGGACAGATCAGGTCTCCCAAGGAATCTGAACGTTACTTCGCCCTCTTAAAGGTGGAACAGGTCAATGCTGAATCCCCGGATCACTCCCGGGACAGGATTATGTTCGACAACCTCACTCCCCTTTACCCGGAAGAGCGAATCAACCTGGAATACGAAAAGAACCGGTACTCGACGCGCATCATGGATATCTTCACCCCGATCGGCAAGGGACAGCGGGGCCTGATCGTCTCCCCGCCCCGGACCGGGAAAACCATGCTGCTTCAGGAGATGGCGAACTCCATCACCACGAACCATCCGGACATCATCCTCATCGTGCTCCTCATCGATGAGCGCCCGGAAGAGGTCACAGACATGGAGCGATCCGTCAAGGGTGAGGTGGTCAGCTCCACGTTCGACGAACCGGCGTCCCGGCACGTCCAGGTGGCCGAGATGGTCATCGAAAAGGCCAAACGCCTGGTGGAGTATAAGCGGGATGTGGTGATCCTCCTGGATTCCATCACCCGGCTCGCCAGGGCGTACAACACCGTGGTGCCCCCCAGCGGCAAGATCCTCTCCGGCGGCGTCGATTCCAACGCCCTGCACAAACCCAAGCGGTTCTTCGGCGCAGCCCGGAACATCGAGTTCGGCGGAAGCCTGACCATCATGGCAACCGCTCTCATCGACACCGGCAGCCGCATGGACGAGGTCATCTTCGAGGAATTCAAGGGTACCGGCAACATGGAAATCCACCTCGACAGAAAGCTCGCCGACAAGCGGGTCTTCCCGGCCATGGATATCA
Organism: Candidatus Zymogenaceae bacterium; assembly: GCA_016931225.1. Classification (NCBI taxonomy): domain Bacteria; class Deltaproteobacteria; order Candidatus Zymogeniales; family Candidatus Zymogenaceae; species Candidatus Zymogenaceae bacterium. The sequence goes on along the minus strand of JAFGFE010000012.1, from coordinate 51,164 downwards.
ACCGATCCGGCACCAGGAAAGAGGAACTCCTGATGGACCAGGCGACCCTCAACCGCATGTGGATACTCAGAAAGCTCCTGTCTCCGCTGAGCCCCATCGACTCCATGGAGTTTATCCTCGATAAAATCCAGGGCGCGGAATCTAATGCGGATTTTCTGGCAAATATGAATCAATAGAGTTATAATATAGAGATAACTGCGTTACGCCCCCGATGAAAACAGGGGGTTTTTCGTAGGCGATACAACGGCAAACTCAATCCAACGGAGCGAACAGACCATGAAAAAGGACATCCATCCCGAATATACCGACGCGGTCATCACGTGTGCCTGCGGCAGCGAGATCAAGACCAGGTCCACCAAGCCGAAGATCCATGTGGAAATCTGCTCCCAGTGCCACCCCTTCTTCACCGGAAAGCAGAAGATGGTCGACACGGCGGGACGCGTTGAAAAATTCCGAAAGAAATACGCAAACGTACAGACCCAGAAAAAGCAGTAACCACCTATGGATAAAATCAGAGTGGGCGGTCAGGCGGTGATCGAGGGCGTGATGATGCGCGCCCCGAAGAGTCTGACGGTTGCGGTGCGCAAGTCCGACGGAAGCATCAAGGTCAAGGAAGATCCGGTCAATTCCATCGCCGAGACCTTCCCGGTACTCAAAAAACCGCTGTTTCGCGGTGTGGTGATTCTCTTTGAATCCCTGGTACACGGCATGACGGCCCTGACGTACTCCGCCAACGAGGCCGCAGAGGAAGAGGACGGCGATGGGGACATATCACCGTGGATGATGGCGCTGACCATCGTCTTTTCTTTAGCCTTCGGCGTGTTTCTGTTCGTGGTGCTTCCCCATCTCGCAACCGCGTACATGGATCGAATCATACCCCTGGAAATCGGCATCGAGAGCTTCTGGTTTCACCTGATAGACGGCGTCATCAAGGTTATGATATTCGTCATCTACTTGATGGTCATCTCCCTGATGCCGGATATTCGAAGGGTATTCATGTACCACGGCGCCGAGCACAAATCCATCTTCGCCTACGAGGCGGGAGAAGAGCTGACCGTGGACAACGCAAGAAAATATACCACGAAACATCCCCGCTGCGGCACGTCTTTCATCCTGATTGTGCTCCTGGTCAGCATCGTGATGTTCGCCGTGATCTTTCCCCTGATGCCCGAGCTTCAGAATCTCTCCAAGCTCGTCAAGAACCTGATTTATGTGCTCATCAAGATCCCGCTCCTCATACCCATCGCCGGCATCTCATACGAGATGATCCGCCTGGCCGGTGAGAAAAGGGACAACCGGCTGCTTCAGGCCATGTCCCTTCCCGGAGTCTGGCTCCAGCGCATCACCACCCGGGAGCCCTCCGACGATCAGCTGGAGGTGGCCCTGGCGGCCCTGAGCACGGCTCTTTTGATGGAAGAACGACAAAACGGCACCGGGGCGGCCCCATCATGCACGGACGGCACGGATCATGTTCAGTAAACTTGACGATATCGAACATCGCTACGAGGAAGTGGTACGGCTGATATCCGATCCCGATACCATTTCCGATCAGGAACGGTACGTATCACTCACCAAGGAACACGCCGACCTGGAGCCGATCGTGGAGGAATTTCGACGCTATCGGGATATCACGCGCCAGATCGATGACAATAAAACCCTCTTTTCCGATGACGACGACGACATCGTTGCCATGGCCAAGGAGGAGCTTATACGCCTTGAATCGGAAAAGGATGCGAGCGAGCAAAAACTCAAGCTCCTTTTACTCCCCACGGACCCCAACGACACCAAGAATATATTCCTGGAAATCCGGGGCGGCGCGGGGGGCGACGAGGCGGCCCTGTTCGCCGCCGACCTCTTCCGCATGTACAGCCGCTACGCCGAGAACAACAGGTGGAAGGTGGAGATCATCAGCGAAAACAGCACCGGCGTGGGGGGATTCAAGGAGGTTATCGCATCCATCCAAGGGAACGGTGCCTACAGCCGCCTGAAATACGAGAGCGGCGTACATCGGGTTCAGCGGGTGCCGGAAACCGAGGCCCAGGGGCGCATTCACACCTCCACCGTCACCGTGGCGATTCTTCCCGAAGCCGACGATATCGAGGTGGATATCGATTCCAACGATTTACGCATCGACACCTACCGGTCCACCGGTCACGGCGGCCAATCGGTCAACACCACGGACAGCGCCGTGCGCATTACGCACATCCCTACGGGACTGGTGGTCACCTGCCAGGATGAAAAGTCCCAGCACAAAAACAAGACGAAGGCGCTCCGGGTCCTCAAGGCGAGGCTCCTCGACCTTGAAACCCAGAAACAGCAGAACGAAATATCCGAGGCGAGAAAAAGTCAGGTCGGGACGGGGGACCGGTCTGAAAGAATCAGGACATATAATTACCCCCAGGGACGGGTAACGGATCACCGGATCGGCCTGACCATGCACAAGCTCGATTCGATACTCCTCGGTTACATCGATGAACTCATCGACGCCCTGACCACCTATTATCAGGCGGAGGCCCTCAAGAGCCAGGCATCATGACAACACCCCCTTTCCCGGCCGAGAAACCGGATATCGCCGCCGAATCGATGGAAGCACACGGCGACGACACTCCCGACGCCCGGCGATTGCCCAAAACCCTCAAAGAGGCGATCATCCGGGCGACTCAGCACCTCCACTCCTGCAATGTCCCGTCGCCGCGTCTTGATGCGGAAATCCTTATCGCCCATGTCCTGGGATACCGACGCCTCGATCTCTACCTCAACCATGATCGTCCCCTGACCGGAAAAGAATATAAAACCATCGTCACCCCGATCCTCCGTCGCGGATCGGGCGTCCCGGCCGCCTACATTACGGGGATCAAAGAGTTTCACTCGCTCAACTTCATCGTGAACGAATCGGTGCTCATTCCCCGCCCCGAAACGGAGTTTCTCGTAAGCGAATCACTCATGGATATTCGCATGAAGAACCTTACAGAACCCTCCATTCTTGAAATCGGGACCGGGTCCGGGGCCGTGGCCGTCACCCTCGCCTCATCCCTCGATGCCGGTGATATCATCGCAACCGACGTATCGGAGGATGCGCTGAAGGTGACGAGGAAGAACTGTGAATTGCATGACGTCTTCAGACGGGTGACGCTCAGGCGGGGAGACCTGTACGAGCCCGTCGCGGGACACACATTCGATCTGATCGTCTCCAATCCGCCCTATCTGACCGATACCGAAATGGAGCTGCTCCCCCCGGAGGTCAAGAACGAGCCTCGCGTCGCCCTGGCCGGCGGCCCCGACGGGCTTGGCGTTATCGCGCCTCTGGTCGCCGGCGCGCCGGAACATTTGCGTGAAAACGGGTGTCTCATCATTGAAATCGGCGCCGCACAAAAGGAAGCGGTGATTCGACTCTGTGATGAGGTCGAACACATGGAGGTAAGCCACGTAACACAGGATTACGCCGGTCACCCCAGGGTTGTGGTAGCGCGGCGGGTATAGAAAGGGACACCGTATGCTGGAAAAAATGGTTATCCGCGGGGGAACGCCCCTTACGGGCAGCGTCACCATCAGCGGCTCGAAAAACGCCGCTTTACCGGTCATTATCTCCTCGATCATGGCGCCGGGGACATCTCTTTATCGGTCGGTCCCGGACCTGATGGATATTCACACCACAAAAAGCCTGCTTGAGGCGCTGGGGGCGGATGTACGCGAGGATGCAGACGCTCTGGCGGTGGACAGCGGGCCCATCACGAGCCACGAGGCGTCCTGGGAGCTGGTCAGAAAGATGCGGGCGTCGTTTCTGGTCATGGGTGCCCTTATCGCCCGGTTTCGGCAGGCGCGGGTCTCGCTTCCCGGCGGGTGCATGCTGGGCGTCAGGCCGGTGGATCAGCACCTGAAGGGCTTCACCGCCCTGGGGGTCTCCATTACCGAGGAACACGGCATCGTCATCGCCGAGGCGAAACGCCTCAGGGGAAACCGCGTCGTCTTCGACTTCCCCACGGTGGGGGCCACCGAAAACGTCATGATGGCCGCCGCCGCCGCGAAGGGCGAGACGGTGATCGAAAACGCCGCCCGGGAGCCGGAGATCATCGACCTGGCTCGAGCGCTCTCCAACATGGGGGCGGTCATAGAGGGCGCCGGCGATGAGACCATTCACATCCAGGGTGTCGAATCCCTCTCACCCATCGATCACACCATTATCCCGGACCGCATCGAGGCGGGCACCTTTCTCCTCGCCGCGGCGATCACCGGCGGGGACGCGCAGATTTATAACTACCCCTTCGGCATCCTGACGGCGGTGGAGGAAAAATTGAAGGAGTGCGGGGTGAAGCTCAAGGAGTCGCCTGAGGGCATGAGGGTTTCCGGACCCAGGCGCCCCCAGAGTACGGATTTTCAGACCCTCCCCTATCCCGGCTTTCCCACGGATCTCCAGGCGCCGTTTACATCGTTTCTCTCCCTGGCGTCGGGCACCAGCATCATCACCGAAAACATCTTTGAACAGCGTTTCGCCCATATTCCCGAGCTCGTCCGACTGGGGGCCGACATCTCCATCGACGGGCGCACGGCGGTCATCCGGGGCGTGAAAAAGCTCTCGGGCGCGAAAGTGATGTCGTCCGACCTCAGAAACAGCGCGGCCCTGATCCTCGCCGGGCTTGCCGCGGAAAACACCACCGAGGTCTACCGGATTTATCACCTCGACAGGGGATACGAGCGGATCGAAAAAAAGCTTTCTTCCATGGGCGCGGACATCGAACGGACCAGACAGGATGATTGAGATCATCAGGACATCGGACGCCGATTTTCCCCGGAAGATCGCCGCCATCGTCCGCCGGGGGGAGACGATCCCGCCGGAGATCGAGGCGGGCGTGGCGACCATCATCAAGGACGTCAGAACCACGGGCGTTAGCGCGGTCATCAGGTACACCGAGCAATTCGACGGCGTTCTCCTGACGCCAGAGACGATGGAGATCGCTCCCGCCGACATGAAAAAATCCGCCGATACGCTCCCGAAAGAGGCGAGGGACATCATCTCAGCCGCTGCGGACCGTATCCGGTCCTTTCACGAAAAGCAGAAGTTTGAGGGATTCGAATACACAGACGCTCTGGGCAATCGTCTGGGGCAGATCGTCCGCCCGGTGAAGCGCGCGGGGGTGTACGTCCCCGGAGGCCGGGCGCCCTACCCTTCCACGCTGCTCATGAACGTCATCCCCGCCCGGATCGCCGGCGTCGAGGAAATCGTCGCCGTCCACCCCACACCCGACGGCATGCTGAACCCGGCGGTCATGGCCGCCGCCCTGGAGGCGGGGGTCGACCGGATGTTCAGAATCGGCGGCGCTCAGGCTGTGGCGGCCCTGGCCTTCGGAGTCGATCCCGTCCCCCGGGCGGACGTCATCGTGGGACCGGGGAACATCTTTGTTGCCACGGCGAAGAAACAGCTCTTCGGTATAGTGAACATCGACATGATCGCGGGGCCGTCGGAGATACTCATCATCGCAGACGGCACCGGGAACCCTGCCTGGGCGGCGGCGGACCTCCTTTCCCAGGCGGAGCACGACCCCCTGGCGGCGGCGATCCTCATCACAACGGACGAATCCTTCGCCCACCGCGTGGCCGAGGAACTCTCGTCCCAGCTTGCCGCGCTTGAGAGAGAAAAGATCGCCCGGCAATCCCTCGCCTCCTACGGCGCGCTGATCGTGGCCGGGGACCTCATTGAGGCGGCGGCCGTCTCCAACGACATCGCCCCGGAGCACCTGGAGCTAATGGTCGAAGATCCCGACGATCTCCTCAAGCACATCACCGCGGCGGGCTCAATCTTTCTGGGGCACCACACCCCGGAGACGGTGGGGGACTACGCCGCCGGACCCAATCACGTGCTCCCCACCGGGGGGACCGCCCGATTTTCCTCGCCTTTGGGGGTGTATGACTTCGTCACCCGCATGAGCGTCATCGAAATGAGCGAGAAGGGCGTCAACGCCGTTGGGAGGATTTCCCGGGACTTCGCCCGGCTGGAGGGATTGAGTGCCCACGCCCGGGCGGTCGAGTTGCGCATCAAAAAAGACTCCACAGAATAGCCACCCCGTCCACCTTTTCAATATCATACCCTTATAAAAAAAAGAGAGGCTGACCGCCTCTCCCTTCCAAACCCGTGTCGTCTTTTCAGACAACTTTTTTGCGTAGCTCCGAGAGTATTTACTACAATTTAATACAATATTGCGGTTCCCGATCCATCCGGTACGTCCGAAGCGGCGCTCCCCCCTTCCCCGCCACCGATGGACGACGTCGCATCGCCTCGACTGTTTTAACCGTGTTCACATCACCCTATCACCCGAGCATCGCGCATGTGCCGGCTATTTCATCATGAAGCGAAAATTGCACAGATCATCGCCCTTTCCCAGTGTTTTTGCACGATGCAAACCTATCCCGAACGCGTCAAAGGTTATATAGTCGATGTCACAGAGAAACGGGGTAAACTCCCGGGCGTTTTCAGACTCATAGAGCGTGCATATCCCACATTCCGTGTAATCTATCCCGTAATGAAATGTTTTCCCGTCCCCCTCCACGAAACGATAGACCCAGTCTCCGGGGTATGTCTTCCGTTGTGATCTCTCCGCCTGCTGTTTTCTCCGTTTCTGGCAGTACCCGGACATCAGGTATGCGCCCCGTAATCTGAGCATGAATGACGGGTAGGAAAGAACGCGCTCCCTGATGACATCATGGGTGATGCCCCCGATCTCCTCCACATTCATATTTCGTGCTTTAAGTGCCTTATAGTAAGCCAATATCACGGCGGACTCGATAATGTGAAAGGTAAGAAAATTCGATTTGCCGCCGATATCAGGAAGCCGGGACGCTATCGAGAGGAACTCTCTCTCGGCGCGATCGATGATATCCGAGACGTCTCCCCCACTAAAGCGGCCTTGCAGAACCTTCCGCCAGTGACGAGCCTGCTTGTTGAAAAGCCGCAGCATCTTCTTTTTGGAATAAAACGTATCTCTTACTTCTTTCATGTCCCAATTCCCTCCTGGATTTCGCAAAACACTCTCTATCAGAAAGATACTCTTATCCACTTAGTTAGTTGTGCCTAACTTTATACGAGTTACGCTCCACCGTCAAGGATAAATTCTCTGCTACGCAATGAAAATAAAATGTCGGGGCGAATATTTTTTACTCCCGCTTTATATCTTTAAATATTTAAAAAACTACTATAGTTGTTATTGAATTTTCTTCACATTTGGGATACATTCTTTCAACAGGATGAGTGCCAATTTTTTCAATCAGGAGCACATCATGAAAAAGAAATGCATTGTTACCGTCACGGTGATTCTCATATGCACGGCAGTGTTCATCTCCTCGTGCGAGCTGGACGTGACGGATGACAACGCCATCCGAATGCTTGACAGCATGAATCCACAGAAAAGAATCGAAGCGACTCGGACATTGGGGGAATTGGGCGATCCTCTTGCCACAGAACCGCTCATCTGTGCGCTGGAAGATAAGAATGATGACGTTCGTATGTATGCAGTCTGGGCCCTGGGAGAGATCGGCGATCCCCGGGCCGTGGACCCGCTCATCCTGATGTTACAGGATGACAATGATAATATTAGACGCACTGCCGTATTAGCCCTGGGGAAAATCGGCGACTCCAGGGCCACGGAGCCCATCATAGAGCTGTTACAGGATGAGACTGTCGAAGTTCGAAAGGCCGCCGCGAAAGCCCTGGGAAAGCTCGGCGATCCCCGGGCGATAGAAGCGCTAATATCAATGCTCAGAGGTCCCAGTTTCAATCTCACCAAGCCCGGAACCGAGGTGTCAGAATACGTCAATGATTCCATGTCACGTGAACCCTTCTGTGTTCTCTTGTGGGCTTTGGATGATCCGCATGCCACCGTAAGAGAAACCGTATCTCATGAACTGATACATATAAGCGATCCTGCAATCATGCCCCTTACCGTCGCGCTTGCAGATCGTAACGACTATATCAGAGAGGCCGCCGCCATTACTCTGGGTGGCATCGGCAGTTCTCTTGCCGTGGAGCATCTCATCGAGGCGTTAAAAGATGAAGTGGGATTGGTGCGATTGGCGGCGTCCATCGCCCTTGGCGAAATCGGCGATCCTCTCGCGGTCGAGCCGCTCATCGAGACGTTGCAGGATAAAGATATTGACGTAAGAATATACGCAATCGAAGCCCTGGGTAAAATCGGTGATCCCCGGGCCATCAATCCGCTCGTTGAGATGCTGCAGGATAATGTACCGGATATTCGTCAGTATACGACCTGGGCTTTAGGAAAGATCGACGATCCCCGGGTCGTGGACCTGCTCATCGGTGCGCTGGAGGATAAAGATGCATATGTGCGCTCCGGTGCGGTTATAGCCCTGATGAAAAACGATGATCCCAGGGCCGCCGAAGCACTCATCGGCGCATTAAAGGATGGAAGTCCGGATGTGAGAGATACTGCGGCCTGGGTACTGGGAAACATCGGTGAGCCGGGAGCGGTCGAGCCGCTTATAGAGACGTTACGTGATGAAGATATGTATGTTCGAGAGAAATCCGCCGAGGCCCTGGGAAAGCTCGGCGATCCCCGGGCGGTCGAGCCGCTGATGATGTTGTTGCAGGATGATAAAGAAGTTGGTGTCCGATACACTGCAGCCTGGGCGCTGGGGAAGATCGGCGACGCCAGGGCCGCGAAGCCTCTCATTGAGACGCTGAAGAATGATGATGTTTGGATTCGGATTTCTGCGGCTCGAGCCCTGGGGGAAATCGGCGACCCGGCATCAATTGATATCCTGAAGGAGGATTTAGATAAAGATGAAAAATTCTGGGAACTGGTCGCCCTCGGATTTCTGGGCGATCCCCGGGCGGTCGAGCCGCTCATCGAGCTATTGCAGAAAGAAAAACGGGGGGCATTTTGTGAAGATGCCATCGAAGCGCTGGGAAAAACCGGAGATCCCCAGGCCGTCGAACCAATCATTGCCCTGTTCGAAGATAAAAATAGTCGTACCAGTGATCGAGAGACTGCAGCCATAACTCTGGGTGAACTCGGCGATCCCCGGGCCGTAGATTCGCTTATCAAGGTATCGAGGGATGAATATGATGGTAGACATGTTCGAATGTTTGCAACCGAAGCCCTGGGAAAGATCGGTGATCCCCGGGCCGTGGAATCGCTCATCACGGCCCTGGATGATGAATACTGGTATATCAGAGATACCGCGGCCATATCTCTTGGGGAGATCGGCGATCCCCGGGCGGTTGAGGCTCTTATCGATGCGTTAAAGGACGGAAGGAGAGAAGTTCGAGCGGCCGCGGCTTCCGCACTGGGGATGATCGGCGATCCCCGGGCTTTCGAGGCTCTCACGGAAGCCCAGTCGGATCCTCGAAACAGGTATAAGAAAAATGTCCTGGCGGCCATCGATCATGCTCTCGAGGTGATTGAGGCGGATTGACCGGTCATTTCCAGGATTTTGTTACTCCGCTCCTAAATATAATAAAGGCCGGCATCATGCCGGCCTTCACATTTATTCCTGTGGCGACACCGCCCGATCCTCCGGAACTACTCCCCCATATCTTCCAGGGCGTCATACGCCTCTTCTTCGCCCATATCATACGCCTTTATCATATCGGCCCGCGCCTTTTCTTCCTCCCCCATTTCCCGGTAAATCAGGCCCCGGGTGTAGTACGCCCAGGAATAGTCCGGCATCAGCTCAATCGCCCGATTTATGTCCGCCAGCGCCTCGTCGTATCTCCCCAGCTCGCGGTAGATATTCGCACGGGTGTCGAGGGACGATGGATCATCCGGCTCGAGGCCGAGGGCAACGGTAACGTCCTCCAGGGCCCGGTCATAATCGCCCATTTCGTAATATATCCACCCCCTGCTGTTGACGCCATACGCCTTGTCGGGATCGATCTCATAGACCCTCGTGAAGTCCGAGATCGCCTCGTCATATCGTTCCAGCAGATCGTAGGCGTCCCCCCGGTTGTAGTACGGTTTTGCGTATTCTGGATCAAGCTCAATGGATCTGGTGAAGTCCGAGATCGCCTCGTCATACCGACCCAACGACTTGTGGGAGACCCCCAAACCGTTATGGGCGATTGCATTCGTCGGATCGATTTCTATGGCTGCTGTGAAACATTCAATCGCCTCGTCATACTCTTGGGCATAGTAGTGCTCAATCCCTCGGGCGACCCACTCATCGGCGGTCTCGGCACCGGCCGCAACGGGAAACAGTAACAGGCCGATAAGAACAACGTATGATAAAATGCGATATTTCATGATATATCTCCCTATATACATATCGTCTCTATCCGCTATTCCTTCATCCGATAGCGAAAGAGGCAGAAATCCTCTCCTGTGGTCTGTCGCTGAAAAAGCTCCATCTTTACGTCCTGGCTGTATCCCTCCAGTATCTTGTAATCGACGTACTTGCAGTAGATATGGGCGTATTCCCCCAGACCCCAGGTTTTCTCCGCGTTGTAGAAGGTGCAGTGACTCACCTTTACCACCAGGTCGTCGTCCTGGATGTCCGGGATCGGCTGGAGGTTTTTCGAGGAGTCCAAGTCGGAGCAAATCCGCCGGTTCTTGAACGTCAGGGGAAGTCCCAGTCCTTTCACATTTTCGGCGATGCGCCGCCCCCGCTTGAAGCCGAAGCGTTCTATCGCCTCCTTCAGCACCTTCTTCCCTCCTCCCGCCCCAGCTTTTCCATGACGACCTTGGCGGTGGCTGAAAAGAGCTGGGCCGCCAGGCCGAAGCCGGGGGGCTTGTATCGATCGCCCACCACCTCCTCCTTCCGGGGCACATCCCCCAGATAGGCGAAGTCGAAACCCTCTTTCTTCTCCCCGGTCAGATCATCTATTACGATAATTTCCTTCCTGTATGCGGCCTTTCTATAACGTCCCGATCGGACGTCATCCGCCCGCATCATCTACACACTTCGGGTGGCTCTCCCCATTCCAGATACGCATAGGCGCTGTGGTTGTGAATACTCTCGATATTCTCCGCCGACACCGAAAACCACCGAAACAGCCCAAGCTCCATCAATCCGTCGGCGGTCTTTCGAACCACGTCCTCCACGAACATCGGGTTCCGGTAGGCCAGCTCCGTCAGGTGCTTCTCGTCCACCCGTTTGAGCAGGGAATACACCCCGGCGCTTGCCGATCCCTCGATCAGTGTTATGATGTCCTCGATCCAGAAGAACTTTTCGTACAAAAGGCGCACGTGGACGTAGCCCCGCTGGTTGTGGGCGCCGACGTCCGCGATTTCCCGGGAACAGGGGCACAATGTCGTCACCGGGACCCGAATGCCGACGATGAACTCGTCATCCTCGCCGCTGTATCCGTGATAGCTGCAGGTATATTCCATCAACCCAAGCTCATTGGAGACCGGCGCCATCTTTTCTATGAAATAGGGAAACGTGATATCAATATGGGCGGACTGGGCGCTCAGGCGCTCCTTCATTTTATGAAGGATCTCATTGACGTACCTGACGTCGATTTTCTCCCGATATTCGTTCAGAATCTCGATGAACCGGCTCATGTGGGTGCCCTTAAAACGCCGGGGGAGATTCACGAACATATTGCACGTAGCGACGGTATGCTGGGTGCCCCTGGCCTTGTCCAGAACCACGATGGGATAGCTGATATCCCGAACGCCCACCTTGTCGATGTCGAGGTGATACGGTCCCTGCTGATTCTGAACATCCTTCATGGTCTATTCCATATACGACGCCCGGGAGTTTTCCGATTCCCACACATCCACCCGAAAGGGTGTGGGATGACCCTTGCCGGCCAGGCGGGTGGATAACTCCCCGTGTATAAATCGGGCCAATCGCTCCGATGAGGGGCCGATGTTCTGAAAGGCATCCAGGTCGTTGAGAAATGTGTGGTCCAGGATAGTCAGGACCTCCGCGAGGACCGTTTTAAGGACTCGAAAATCGATGACCGTCCCTCCATCGGTGAGGGTTTCGGATCGGACAAACACCTCCACGGTGAAATTATGGCCGTGAAGCTTTTCACAGCCGCCTCCCACCTCGGTGAGTTGGTGGGCCGCAGAGAAATGATCTTTTACGGATACTTCATACATGTCGTCCCCCCCATCACTTCACATTCTCGATGGTCACCCGGGGAAGAATGGCCTCCACATCTTCTTTTCGAGCCAGCTCCGTCCCCGGCGTCATGGCCGCCGCCGCCCCCGCCGCCACTGCAAGGCGAAGGCACGACTCACCCGCCTCCCCCCGGGAATGGGCCAGGACGAATCCCGCCAGGAACGAATCGCCCGACCCCACGGTACTGTCCACCTCTACCCGGGGTGGAATCCCGAGAAGCCGCACCCCGTCCGAGATAAGAAGCGCCCCGCTCTCCCCCATGGAGACGAGAATCGTCTTGACCCCCCACCCCTGAACGATCTGTGCCGCTCCGAGGGCGTCCTCGACGGACGAAAGCCGCCGATCCACCAGGCGCCCCAGTTCGTGCATGTTCGGCTTAATAAAGTCGGGATGCGCGTCGACCCCCCGACGCATCACCTCGCCGTCGGCATCCAGGGCCACCAGGGAGCCCCGCTCCCGGGCGATGGCGACGATTTGTGCGTATATATCAACGGGCACGCCCTCCGGCACGCTCCCGGACACGATGAAATAACCGGGGTCCTCCACCTGTCGAATCTTGTCCAGAAGTTCCCCGATCTCCACCTCGTTGACCCTCTGGCCCGAGGCGTTCAGCGACGTGTGGGTCTTCTTGTTTTTTTCGAATATCAGGATATTCGTTCGGGTTTCGCCCCTGGTCTCCACAAAATCGCACCGCACACCCTGGCGCAACAGCCGCTGTTCCAGCTCCATGCCGTGGAATCCCCCCATAAAACCGAGGGCCACGCTCTCTCCCCCCAGCACCTTGACGACCCGCGACGCATCGATCCCCTTGCCCCCGGCGTAGCTGTGCTCATGCCGGATGCGGTTTGCGTCGTCCGGGACCAGCTCGTCCACCTCAAGCGCCCGGTCGAGGGCGGGGTTCAGCGTTACGGTATATATCATAGACACCGGATCCACTTCCTTCCATGTCGTCTGTGACGTATCCCATCCATGGTTTCGTTTATCTTAACACAGCGCGACGAAATCATACTAATACAGCCCGACTTCATTTGTCAAATTAAATAGTTGACATATTGATATATAACGGTATAATTTATAAGTTTATCTTGCACATTACCTCACCACTGGGAGGCCGCCATGTCCCTCAAAGAACAGCTTGATACAGATCTCAAGGAAGCCCAAAAAAGCCGCGACTCAATTCGAATGAACACCATACGCATGCTCAAGACGGTCATAAAGAACCGTGAGGTGGAGAAAAAAGGGGAGTTGACCGATCAGGAGCTTCTCCAGGCGGTCAATTCACAGGTTAAGGCCCGAAAGGAGGCCATTGAGGAATACAAGAAGGCCGGTCGAGACGAACTTGCCGACAAAGAGCAAACGGAGCTGAAAATTCTGGAGGCATATCTCCCCGATCAGCTTACTCCCGAAGAGCTGGATACGCTTGTCGACAACGCCGTCAGTGAAACCGGCGCCGCGGGCCCCAAAGACATGGGGGCGGTCATGAAGGCCCTGATGCCCCACGTCACCGGCCGGGCCGACGGGAAAACCGTCAGCCAGAAGGTCAAGGAAAAGCTGGCCGGCCTGTAGTCCCCTCTTCCCGGTTGATATGCATGTACGTTTTGAATCCCGTCCGTAAGGATGCGAACGGGCGGTGTTGCTTTTATCCGTATCTCCACGGTTCGGTGTACCACTATGGACGAACGCACAAAAGAGGTACTCGAATACCCGAAAATAAAGATGATCCTTTCGGATTTCGCCGCCACCGGTCCGGGTACGGAGCTGTGTCTCAATTGTGAGCCCCTCACGGATTCGATCGACCTCTCCAGGCTCCTGAAAACGGTTTCGGAGTTTCAGGAGCTGACATCGGTCGAGGGAAATGTTCCAATGGGCGGCGTCAGCGATATCGGGCATCTTCTCGATCAGCTCTCGGTGGAGGGGGCGTATCTGTCGTCCCATGAAATCCTGGATGTCCTCTCCAACCTGGCGGCCTACCGGCGGATATCGTCCTTTCTGAAGAAGCTCTCCGAAAACTACCCCCTGGCCTGGAGCACTGCGGAGCCGATCGTGACAACCCCCGATCTCGAAAAAAGAATCGAGGAGTCCATCGGAAACCGGGGGGAAATCCTCGATACCGCAAGCAACCGTCTCAGGGAGACACGAAAGGGGATTCGTCAAAAACGGGACAAGCTCCAGAGAATTTTGAACGCCCTCATCGGCTCCGCATCGTCCACAGGCGTCCTCCAGGACGACATTATCACCACCAGGAACGGTCGCTTCGTTATCCCCGTCAAGGCGGAGTCCAAGGGGAAAATTCCCGGCATCATACACGATAGGTCCCAGAGCGGCGCGACTTTCTTCGTCGAACCGCTGGACATCATGGAGGACAACAACGAGCTGTCGTTTCTCATCAAGGAAGAGGCCGACGAAGAGATCAAGGTGCTCAAGCGCCTTTCCGGTGAAATCGCGGATTTTGTATACGACATCAGGGAAAACCAGCGGCACGCGGCGATCGTCGACGGCATGCTGGCCCGGGCGGAAATGGGGCGGGCCCTCGGGGGGATCGCCCCGGAAATATCGGACGACGGCAGCGTTCTTTTTCAGTCGGCCAGGCATCCGCTTCTGGCCCACAGCGGCCGGGAGGGGATACGGCATCGATTCAACAGCGACACCGTGGTCCCCATCGATATATCCATCAGTGGTGCCATCCGCACCGTCATCCTCTCCGGCGCAAACACCGGCGGCAAGACCGCGGCACTGAAAACCCTGGGGCTTCTTTCCCTGATGTTCATGACCGGCATCCCCATTCCGGTGGCGGAGGGAAGTAAGGCCGTCGTGTTTCAATCCATATACGCGGATATCGGCGACGAGCAGGACATCGAGGGGAAGCTCTCCACCTTTTCCGCCAAGCTCCTCAGGCTCAACGACATCCTCAACCGGGCGGGAAAGGGCTCTCTTGTGCTTCTCGACGAGATCATGTCGGGGACCGATCCGGAGCAGGGAGGCGCCCTGGCCCTGGCGTCCCTGGAATATTTAAGTAAAAAAGATGCAACGACTCTCGTTACAACGCATCTAAACTCAGTGAAGGCGTATGCCCTGAATCGGGAGGATGCCGTCAACGTGTCGGTTGTGTTTGACGAAATCACCCACAGTCCCCTGTATCGGCTCCACTACGGCTCGCCCGCCGGGAGTAACGCCATCCTGGTGGCCCAGGGTCTGGGCATGCCCACAGACGTGATCAACACAGCCCTGGGGCTTTTGACGGAAGAAGGCAAGCGCCTGGGCGATCTGATCGCTGATATCGAGCAGGAGCGCCTGCAGGTCCTGAAGGAACGGGAGACGCTGAGCGCCATCAAACATCAACTGGAAACGCTGGAGAAAAAATCCCGGGAGCTCTTCGAGGTCCTCGACCGCTCACGAACCGACATTCTCGACTCATTTTCCGAGAAACTTTCTCAAACCGTACACGGGTACGAGGAGCGATTCAGGGAGCTTTTCAGTAAAATGGACTCGGCCGCGGTCAAAAAGGGCGAGGTCCATAACGAGTTTTATCATACGAAGCGGGAACTTCTCGAGTCGGTACCGCGGACGGAAACACCGCGATCCGACGATTTAAACATCACACAGGGGGACGATGTCACCCTCAGGGGACTCTCCACCGTCGGAAAAGTCTTGAGCATCACGGACGACAGGGCCGAGGTGGATATGGACGGAAGGAAGGTCATCGTCGACGTTCATCAGCTGGTCAGATCCCTGAAAACCCCCCGGCGCCGGGGCGCGGCCCATTACGACGTGACGTCCGATCCGGTGACGGAGGTGAATATCATCGGCATGCGCGTGGAGGAGGCCATCCCGGTGGTGGATAAGGCCATCGACAACGCGCTGCTCTCCGGCATGAACCAGATAGACATCATACACGGCATCGGCACCGGCCGACTCAAAAAAGCCATCAGGGAACATGTGAAGGAACACATGCACGTCAGCGACGTCAGGCATGTGGAGGCAAACGCCGGGGTGACCACCGTGGAGCTTCGGTGAAACGAAGGAGTGGAAAGAGGGAAAAAGAGCGGCACGCTCATTACGGCCCGGGGCGGCGGGATACCCGTTTCGGTCCGGGGGGAGAAGATGACCTTTTCGATCTCTCTCATGGCATCCATATACGAGAGCGAACAGGGAGCGAGTCGTCGCCCCCTTTAGAATAAAAAACTGAACAATCCACGGGGGATATTCGTGGCGGGAATCATACCGGATCGCACCATCGAGACGATCAAGGAGCGGGCCGACATTCTTGAGGTGATCTCCCGGTATGTTCCCATGAAAAAAGCGGGGGTCAATTACGTCGGCCTGTGCCCCTTTCACCGGGAAAAAACCCCCTCCTTCACCGTATATCGGGACAAGGGATTCTATAAGTGTTTCGGCTGCGGCAAGGCGGGAGACGTCATCGGATTTTTGATGGATCTCGAGGGGATGAGCTTCGTGGAGGCGGTGACCGACCTGGCCGCACGATACGGGATCCCGGTGGAGACGGAATCGTCCGGCTCCGCAAAAAAAGATAAAAAGTTCACCCGCCTCCTTGAGATAAACCGAGACGCCCAGGCGTTTTTCTATGAACAGCTCAAGGGGGACAGGGGACGGCGGGCGGTGGACTATCTCAAGTCCCGGGACATCGAGGGAAAGACTGCGGCGCTGTTTTCCCTCGGATACGCCCCCGGCGGCTGGGAAAACCTGGTGGAATATTTCAAGAAGCGGGGGGTTGACGCCCGGCTTCTGATCGACGCGGGCCTCGCCATACAGGGGGATCGGGGACCCTACGACAGGTTCCGGGATCGGATCATCTTCCCGATCAAAAACCGTCGGGGGGAAACGGTCGGATTCGGCGGGCGGGTCATCGACACCGGCGAGCCGAAATATATGAACAGCCCCGAAACCCCGGTGTATCACAAGGGGAAAATCCTGTATGGCTTGGATGTGACTGGCTCCGCTATTCGGAGGGAGGGACAGAGAAGACAGAGACAGGGATGGGCTGTGATCGTTGAGGGCTACATGGACCTGATCGCCCTCTACCAGGGGGGCGTAGAGAACGTCGCGGCGACCCTGGGCACGGCGCTGACATCGGACCACCTGGGGGAGCTGAAGCGATACACGAAGGACGTGACACTGGTGTTCGACGCCGACGAGGCGGGGGCCCGGGCCGCGGAGCGCACACTCCCCCTCTTCG
The DNA here is from genome assembly GCA_016931225.1 of Candidatus Zymogenaceae bacterium. NCBI lineage: Bacteria > Deltaproteobacteria > Candidatus Zymogeniales > Candidatus Zymogenaceae > Candidatus Zymogenaceae bacterium. The sequence continues at coordinate 33,892 of JAFGFE010000012.1, read as the reverse complement.
GGGAGGGCTCAATATACGCCACGGTTGCGGTACTCCCGGACGGCGAAGACCCGGACAGCCTCATCAGAAAGGGCGGCCGGGAGACCTTCATGAAACTGGTCGACGAGGCACCGGAACTATTTACTTTCTGCCTCGATCGTGTGTTTGCTCGGCACGATATTGATACCGTCCGGGGACAATCGGCAGTGTTGGAAGAAGCGGTGCCGATCATCGCCGTCAAGCACCAAAAGCATGAGCGAGATTATTACATTAACCGCGTTGCGGATCGATTAGGCGTGAGGCCGGAATCGGTGCTGACACGGCTTACTCAGATGCGTCACGCGAGGCCCGGACAACAAAGACAACACGAAGCCCGGAGTGAAGCGGACGCCGAAGGAAAACCGGACTCCCTCACGCCGTCCCGCATCGAGCGGGATATATTCAAGGTGGCGGTCAACTACCCGCACCTCATCGATCGGGCCGGGCTGACACACGAACATCTGGAGCTTTTGGAGACGGAGGCGATCAAATCGGTGCTTTTTCGTCTCCTGGATGACGAGAAGACGGGCAACGCGATCAACGTGTCGTCCTTGATTCCGGGAGACACGCCCCCGGAACACACGGAAATCCTGGTGAATATCGCCGCCATAGATCGGGAAAAGAACGAAATCCCGGACGAGGAGACGGCGCTCTCGATGCTTCTGGGATGTGTTCGAACGCTGGATCGTCAGAAGAAAAGGCGGGACATCAGGCGGATCGACGTCCAATTGAAGGAAGAAACAGACGAGAAAAGACAGCAGGAACTGCTGGAACGGAAGAATAAAATTATTAGACAAACATAACTACTGAGGGGTGATCGAATGGCAAAGACTTCCGGAATTGATGAGGTCAAGCAGCTCATCGATTTGGGGAAAGAAAAGGGATATCTCACCTACGACGAGGTCAACGACGTGCTTCCCGCGGACCTCTATCCCGACCAGCTGGACGACATCATGAACATGTTCGGCGAGATGGATATCGACATCGTCGATTCGTCCAAAAAGGCCAAGGTCGTCAAGCCCAAGGGGAGCGATTCGTCCTCGGACGATGACGACGATGACGATTCCGACCAGGAGGATGTGGAATACCTTCCCGGCCAAATCGGCAAGACCAATGATCCGGTCAGGATGTACCTTCGGGAAATGGGCTCCATCGCCCTGCTCACCCGGGAGGGAGAGGTTGAGATCGCCAAGCGCATCGAGGGGGGGGGACTCATCGCCCGGGACGAAATCCTGAAAACACCGCTGGCCATAAAGGAAATCCTCCTTTTGGGAGAACGGCTCGGAAAAGACAAGATCAAGATCAAGGACGTGGTGAAGGATCTCAACGACGAGTACACCCTCAACAAGCAGGACGAGAAGGAGTTCAAGGATAACTTCATCTCATCCATTGAGAAGATCAAAAAGATCGACGATCGCATTAAGAAATATAAAAAGAGCCTCTCTGGGACCGAAGACAGGGAAAAGATCAAAAAGAACATCGAACAGTCCCAGACGCAGCTCTTCAATCAGATCAATAAGCTTGAGCTGGAGAAAAAACAGGTCAACCGATTTGCAAACAGGCTTAAAACCGCCAAGGACCGCCTGAACGCCGCCGATCGGGAATTACAGGTCATAGAGGATCAATACGGAATCTCGATTACCGAGCTGAAGCGAAGGATCAGAAATTCCACCAAGGATAAAAAGGAACGGACGAAGCTCGCACGTTCTTTGAAGATGAGATCCTCCGACGTGGATGAACTGGATAAAACGATCCAGAACATCCAGCGAAAAATCCGACGCATTGAACAGGATACCGATATGACGGCCCACCAGATCAGGCAGACCGTCAAAAAAATCGAAGAGGGCGAGCATCTCGAACAGGTGGCGAAAAACGAGCTGGTCAAGGCGAACCTGCGACTGGTCGTCAGCATCGCCAAAAAATATACCAATCGGGGTCTTCAGTTTCTGGACCTGATCCAGGAGGGGAATGTGGGCCTGATGAAGGCGGTGGACAAGTTCGAATACCAGCGGGGATACAAGTTCTCCACCTACGCCACCTGGTGGATTCGCCAGGCCATCACCCGGGCCATCGCGGACCAGGCCCGCACCATCCGCATCCCGGTACACATGATCGAGACCATCAACAAGCTGATCCGCACCTCCCGCTACCTCGTCCAGGAGATGGGAAGAGAGCCCACGCCGGAGGAAATCGCCGAGAAGATGGAGCTTCCCCTGGAAAAGGTGCGCAAGGTCCTGAAGATAGCCAAAGAGCCGATTTCGCTGGAGACGCCCATTGGGGAGGAGGAGGACAGCCACCTGGGCGACTTCATCGAGGACAAGAAGATTCTCTCTCCCAGCGAGGCGATCATCAACATCAACCTGTCCGAACAGACCAGAAAAGTGTTGGCCACCCTTACTCCCCGGGAGGAAAAAGTGCTCAGAAAGCGCTTCGGCATCGGCGAGAAATCGGATCATACCCTCGAGGAGGTGGGACAGGATTTCGACGTCACCCGGGAGCGCATCAGGCAGATCGAGGCCAAGGCCCTTAGAAAGCTCAGGCACCCCTCGCGGAGCAAAAAGCTCAAAAGCTTCATCGAGGGATGAGCCTATTTCAGCATAGAGGAATTTTTTGGCTTGACTCATACTGATGATTGAGATAACATGTTTATTTATGCGGGGGCCCATAGCTCAGTTGGTAGAGCCACCGGCTCATAACCGGTCGGTCCCAGGTTCGAATCCTGGTGGGCCCACCATCCACATTTAAATCGGAGTCCACTCTGGAGGAGGGAGGGTGGGCCTCAACGGAAGACTCGTCGGCGGATGTACCGTTGCCCGAGGGCCGGATCAGCGTACATAGCCAAAAGGAACCATGAAAAAACCGGGCGTACAGACATACCAGCATCGTGAAAAACGGACGATGCCCGAAGTGAAATCACACGCAATGGCTGTCAACACATACAACGCCGCATCCTCTGAAACGAGCCCGCGGCGACAATAGATGAAGAGGTGCTTTCAAAAGCACCTTTTTTTATGAAATGGAACCGACTGTACAGGACATTATAACGATCGTAGAAAGCATCGCGCCTCTTTTCACCGCGGAATCCTGGGACAACTCCGGATTCCAACTGGGAGAGAGAAGCGCACAGGTGAAAAAAGTCGCACTGTCACTCGACGCCACCCCGACCGTCATCCGCAGTGCCGTATCACAGGGCGCCGATCTTTTGATAACGCATCACCCCTTGATCTTTCCCCACATCACGCATATCGATCGCGGCAGTGCTTTCGGCGCCGCCGTCGCCTGGGCCTTTACACACGATCTTTCCATTTACTCCTCCCACACCCCGCTGGATCACTCCCCCCAGGGCACGAACCTCGCCCTTTCGCAAACGCTGAGGCTTCTCGACCCGGCGCCGCTGCCCCGGCGATTGGACGCGGAGGCGGCCGACGGCATCGTCTTTACCGGAACGCTGAAACGCCCTATGCCCCTGGCGTCGTTCGCACAATACGTCAGGGACACCCTCGGGGCGACGAGCGTGCGCTATACGGGCGACGGAGCGAGCCAGGTGTACGTCATCGCCGTTTGCGGCGGGAGCGGCGGTGATTGTATCGACCGGGCGAGAGAGCGCGGGGCCGATGTGTTTGTCACTGGAGAAGTCAGACATCACCAGGCGTTGGCGGCCCTGGATACGAATATACACATTGTTGAGGCGGGGCACTACCACACCGAATGGTGCACGGTGCCCCTTTTGGAGAAAATCATCAGGGAGGGAGCGGAGCGAAACGATTTTACAATCGATGTAGAAATCGTTTCAGCACCCTCCCCCTTTGTCTCGATATAGCGCGAAACATGCACCGCTCGCCGAACTCATGTTTTTTTCGGCGAACGACGAAACAAAAGAGGAGGGAATATATATCGTGGAAACAAGCCTGCAAGAAAAGGTCGCATTGCTCAAGGGTCTGCAGGATCTCGATAGTGAGATATCCACATATCGAACGAGAATCGAGGAGCTGCCGAACATCATTGCCTCCCTCAAACAGGAACTGAAAACGATTCAGGGTCTGATTACGGGTCTCCAGGAGCAGATCAAGGAGCTTGAAATTGAACACAAGGTTCGCGAGCTGAAGCTGAAGGAAGAGGAGGAAAGTATCAAGCTGGCCGAGGAGAAACTCCTCGTGGTCAAGACAAACAAGGAATATGAGGCGGCCCTGAAGGAGATCACCGATCACAGAAAGAAAAATTCCGCCCTGGAAGACTCACTGTTGTCACTCATGGACCAGCTCGACACATTGAGAAAGGAAATAGAGGATAATCAGGGGCTCCTTTCGGAGAAAACCTCAGAGAATACGGAACAGATCGAGAGTCTGACACGGGAGAATGAAGATTTATTCGGCAAAATGCAGGTTCTGCAGGGTGAAAGGGAAACCTTCGCGAAGCATCTTTCTCGTGATGAGTTGAGACGATACGAACTGATGATCACCAGAACCCACGGCCCGGTGGTCGTCCGGGTGGAAAAGGGAATTTGTTCAGGATGCCATATAAATCTCCCACCCCAGCTCTTTAACGAATTAATGAGAGACCGCGACCTGAAAACCTGCCCCAACTGCAGCCGGATGATCTATTTCCAGAATGACGAGGGAGAAGAGGCCGTATAACCAATGGAGGTCGATGATACCGATGGGCGACCGCGATATACATCGGGAAGCCGTAGCGCTTCTGAAGCGTCTCGCCAAAGACGACGCCGCCCGAATTATTTCGGAGTTTCTGGGAAACACCGAGTGTGAGCGCACGTCCGAGTTGCTCGGACGGGCGGCGGAGAGCCTCGAGGCATCGTTCCCCACGAGTGATGCCGTGAGAACGACACCCGGAAAAGCCGCGTTTTCCGCCTATGTCGACGGAGCGTCCAGCGGCAATCCGGGCCCGTCGGGCATCGGTGGGGTGCTGTATGATGAGAACGGCGATGAACTGGAGCGGTTTTCCGAGCATATCGGCGCCGCTACAAACAACGTCGCCGAATACCGCGCCCTCATCCATGCCCTGGGTCGTCTGAGGAACCTGGGAGCCGAACATGTCCGGGTATTCACCGACTCCCAGCTTCTCCAGCGCCAGACGACCGGCGATTGGAAGATCAAGGATGAAAAGCTGAGAGAGCTCAACCGTACGCTTCGGGACATCATCGATCGCTTTTCGTCGTTTGAAATCACCCACATCGGCAGGGAAAAGAACCGCTTGGCCGATCGCCTGGCAAAGCGGGCCGCCGAGAGGTAGGCTGAAGAACGAACCGCGTCTCACCTGTGTTCCAATTGAGGACATTGAGTCCGCCCTGCCGTTCCCCCTCCCGATCATTCGATACTTTCCTGTTTATCTTATCGCCTATTTGACATATAATGTTTCATTGTTCTCTCTTATATTAATTCTATACACAAGGAGGATATTATATGTCTGCACAGCAAAGCGGCGGCTCCGGCGGGAGCCGGAGAGGAGGAGGCGGCGGCCAGGGCAGAACCGGTGGACAGGGAAGATCGGGCGGCCAGGGCAAGGCCGGCGGACAGAGCAGGGGCGCACGCGGTACGAGCCGGCCCGATGCCGATCGGGGACAACCGTCCTCCGGTGGACAGGGAGGGACCGGCGGTCAAACTAAGGCCGGCGGGCAGAGCAGGGGCACACGCGATACGAGCCGGCCCGATGCCGATCGGGGACAGCCGTCCTCTGCCGGACAGGGGGCGGGCGGCGGGCGGACTCCGACCGCCGGGAGGGACCAACAGCCCTCCGGCGGGCAGACCACGGGATCTCAGTTGGGCGGCGGCGGACAGCCCGGCGGCACGAGAGACACCTATGTGGAAACCACCACAACAACCGATGAGCCCACGGGAAAGAAGAAACGCGGCTGCTGCGGCGGTGCGGTTGTGGGGGGTATTGTCCTCGTCGTGATCATCATCATTGTCATTAAGATGATCAGCTGAAACAGGTATCGGTACTCCACTATTTCATTCGCGAACAATCTCTCAATCTTACAGGGAGAAGAGACGCACGACCACACGATACAAAAATACGAGAATCGGAGCAGGCAAGGTGATCGCCGGCGAAGCGGCCTAACAGTCGATTCGCGGGAGGAAAGTCCGAGCTCCACAGGGCAGGGTGCTGGGTAACGCCCAGTGGGGGAGACCCCAAGGAAAGTGCCACAGAAAATACACCGCCGGAATTCGTTTCCGGTAAGGGTGAAATGGCGAGGTAAGAGCTCACCGCGGTTCGGGCGACCGAACCGGCACGGTAAACCCCACCCGGAGCAAGACCAAATAGGAAGGCGCTGTCCTCCTTCGGGGGGACTGGAGGGCTGCCCGCCCGAGTCTTCGGGTAGGTCGCTTGAGACCCCGGGTAACCGTGGTCCTAGATAAATGATCGCCGCCCCCCGACCGAAAGGCGGGGGGAACAGAACTCGGCTTACTGCCTGTCTCCGACTTTTTTTCGGGAGAAATCACATGACGTCCGGGGAAACGAAAAAAAAGAGAGGATGCATTATGAGTTGCGTGAACGTTCTCCTATGGCTCACGCTCATCATCGTCGCTGTTTTTTTCATCAAGGTGTCACTGATCCCCAGAATACCGCTCATCGGGAAAAGCACCGAGAGCAAGGTCTACGTCGCCCTGGGGTATCATATGAACCTCTATCACTCCTACCGCATCGATACAAACGACGAGGCCGGCTTCGGCAAAGACATCCGCATCATCCGGCACATCATCGATGTCATGGACGCCCATAACAAGGCCGGCTCCAACGTTTCTGGCGTGTGGGATATCGAAAACCTCTTCACCCTGGAGGAGACCCTCCCGGAGTACGCCCCGGATATTATCGAGGACATCAAACGCCGGGTCGAGGAGGGGCGGGATGAAATCATCCTGATGTCCTATAACAACGGCCTTCCGTCGGCGATGACCGAAAAGGAGTTCCTCGATTCCGTCAACAGGGCCATCACCAATCCCTCAGGCAGCGGGGTACGGGACATCTTCGGGATGTATTCTCCCATCGTGAGACCCCAGGAGATGATGTCCTCCCCCGGCGAATTTCAGCGATACAGAGACCTGGGCGTCAATACCATATGCCTCTATTACAGCGCGATCCCATTCGACGCCCTGAGGGTGTTCCTGGACCCCCTCACCTCCGAGGAGGCGCACAACCCCTTGCTCTATAAAAACGACGATACCGGCGAGGAGATAATCGTCATCCCCACCTATAACCACGGCGACATGGCCGAAAACGTCTCCATCACCAAGTGGGCCCGGGACCTGCACCGGCTGCAGCTCCGGGGAAAAATCAGGGGGGATGTGCTCATCTTCATCAACCTGGACGCCGATGATGAATACTGGTACGGGTATGACTTCCCCCCGTATCTCTCATGGCTTCCCAACACCGGAGGCATCGAACAGATCATCGAAGAGGTGGACGCCCTGGAGTACGCGGAGTTCACCACCCTTCAGGAGTACCTGGATACCCATGAACCGGTGGGTGAAATATCCTTCGGACAGGACACGGCGGACGGCAACTTCAGCGGCCTGAGCTCCTGGTCCGAAAAGCACAACAGCCACACCCACTATACCGCGGTGGTAAAGGACAGGCGCTACCACGAGGGCGTTGAGGCGGTTTACGACCTCCTCGGCCAGGGCAACATCCCGCCCCAGACGAAAACGCTCCTGAGCCACTCCTACGAGCTGAGGCTCCGGCTCCTCTCCACCACAAACTTCGGCCTGGCCGCGCCGTTGTTGGCGAAGAACCGGGAGAACGTCGCCGAAAACATTATAGAAGACATGCTGTCCCTCTCCGGCGAGGCCTGGGAGTCGGCGAAAGCCCTCCTGGTCGATCGTCTGACAAGCGCGCCCGTACCTGAGCCGAGCGTGGAGGGGCTCACCTTTGTCGACGGCTTCATGCTCCTTTCCGACGAACACAATCCCGCCGCCAGGCGATATATGCTTCTCCGGTTCGATATTTCGGGCCTGAACCTCACACCTGAGGCGTTTTATATCGTGGACGAAGGGGGGAATGTCGAGCCGACACGTCTTCTCGACACGACCGAAAACAGCAATGGTACGGCCGGCGAAGCCGTCGTCATGGTCACGGGGCTTTCAATGAATACCCCCTACTTTCTCTTCGTCGGTCCGAAAGGCCTAATCCCTGTGGAGAAACCTTCAACCACGGCGGGGAAGACCGTGCTCAAAAACGATTCGATTACGATTGAAATATCCAAAGACGGGATAATTGAAGCGGTTTTTCTGGACGACATCAAGCGGCTCGACCGATACAGCCTGACACCGCGTCTCTCCTACCTGAAGGAGGATCGGGAGCTGTCCCTGCGTCCCGGAAGGCTGACGGCGACGGTCGAAAACGACGGGACAGATGGCGTCGCCCGGGTCAATCTTTCCGGCGATTTCAACCTGCCGGAGGTCAAGGGGAGCGAATCCGGCTATATTAACTATACCCTGACGGTCATCGACGGCCTGCCGTATGTCTTTCTCGAGGGCGAGATATTCTACCCCGAAACCCCCCGGGAAGACCTCATGGGCGGCCCGAACACGCCGATGCTTCTGAGGAAGCTGGACAGCGGCTGGTACGAGACGGCGCCGGCGGAGCTGTTTTTGACCTCAACGGCCACCGAGGCGTCACCGTTTAAAATCATCAAGCGAAATCTCCTGGGGGTGGACGCCGGGTACGAACTGGACTATTTCAAGCATTCGAACAAAAACCTCAACCTGGCGAACGTCAACAACCACATCACCGGCTCCTACGTTGCGGCGGCGGGAGACAACGGAGGTGTGGCGGTGGCCATGGATACATCGATTCTGGCGGATTTCGCCTTCTGCCCCATGAAGATGACATACGACGAAGACCTAAAAACCTTCACCCTCTCGATGAATCCCTTCGGCGCCTACTTCGGCGATCAATACTATTATCCCACATGGGGCGACCAGGCGGGATTTGAGGTGGCCCTGCTGTCCGGCCAGCAATACAAGAGCCCCGCCCCCACCTACAACGGAAAGCGATCCAGCTTCTCTCTCATGGTGGCCTTTTTCGACGGGGACGTGCTGCCTGAGGATGTACAGTCGGATATGATCGCCTTTTCCGCCCCCCCCATTATCGTGACCGGTGGACGGATGATTCCCATCCAGTCTGATTCGTACGTGGAGAAATCCGCGGCGCCCACGGGGCTGGTGAGCGGCTCGGACGGGAAGGTCGATTACATCATGTGGGAGAAGGCACCCGGGAATCCCGTGTCGTACAAGGTGTATCTCGGAAGTGAAAGCGGCGTCCGGGACGAGGTATTTGAGACCGATGAAACGACCGTGGTCCTCGATGACCTAACGGCGGGAAAAACCTACTACACGTCCGTGGCGTCGGTCTATGCCGACGGGATGGAAAAGGGACCCACCGAAGAGATCAGCTTTGTCTCCAAGGCGGCCGTCGAAGGCGGCGGTATGAGACTTCCGATATCACTGCAATTGAAGGTGCTCATCAACGGTCTTTTGGCGCTGATCGATTGACATTCCTTCGATTCAATAAAGTTATTATAAAAACGGCCGGGGTGCTCCCGGCCGTTTTTTTATTCTCTTACAGACCCAAAAGGCGCCGCGCGTTTTCGCCCAGTATGTTCTTCTTGAATTCATAGCTGATATCGACTTTATCGAGCGCCTCAAGGGTCTCGGCAAAGGTGAGCAGCGGATTGTCGGTGGCGAACAGCACCTTGTGCTCAACGTTGAACTTACTATACACATCCCAGGGGAAATAGTGGTAGAGGTCCGGGTAGGCGGAAATATCGATATAGACGTTCGGGTGGCGCGCCACCAGGGACGCCGCCTCCATCATCCAGGGGAAGCCGCAGTGCCCCATGACGATCTTCATGTGCGGATACTTCAGCGCCACCGGCTCGATGAGCAGGGGGTGTCCCAGCCGGGCGTCGGAGCCGGGGGTGGAAAGCTGGTGGGCCACGTGGGTCCAGACGATAATGTCGAGATCGATCGCCGTCTCCCACAGCGGATCGAACTTCGGATCGGAAAAATCAAAAAGCTGCATGGGGGGGACCAGCTTCAATCCCCGGCAGCCCAGGTGCCTTACGGCGTGAATGAGCCGATCCACCGCGGAGCGTCCCATGCTGGGATCCACGCTGGCGAAGGGGATAAAGCGATCGGGATAATCGCCGGCGAGGGTGGCGACGTCTTCATTCGTGACGGCGATGACGCCGAAGGCCGTGGTATAATCCGCCGCAACAATGACCGCCTTGTCCACCGATGCCGCGTCCATGTCCGCGATGATATCCGAAACGCTTCGCTGGGTGAATATATATTCCAGCATGGCGGTGATGTTCTTGAAACGCTCCTGATCGATCATGGAACCATACAAGCGCTCCGCCGCTTCGTTGTAGCCGGGAACGATCGTCGTCTCCTTGCAGAAGGGGTGGGTATGCATATCGATTATCATGGCAATGTCTCCTGTCGTATGACGAAATATAACACTGAGTATCATCGCACAGACCGGCATCGGGACGCAAGGACTTTTCCCGACGCCTCGTGGATGTATTGCACCCTTCCGTTGAGAGAGAAGTATCACCCGTCGGTTCCGTCTTGACTTTTTCCCCGGCTTGTGTAAGCTGTTACCATACTCTCCCGTGTTACTCATCACTGTTTCAAACTGCATGTGAAAAGGTGGCGTTATGACCGCATCCTCCCCCCGCTTTCGCGTTATATTAAAAATTTTTTTATATGTGTTTGCGGGGCTCATCTTCGCCTTCGCCCTCTTTATAGCATATGCGGTCCTCTTCGGGCCGCTCCCCCTGCCGCCGTCGGTGGTGGATAACGCCGCCTTGGGCAAGGAGCCGAATCCCTTCTACGACGGCGACGGCGCTCTGATCGCCCACATCGGCCGGGGAGACCCCGCCCTCCCGGAGGGCCCCGGCGTGGTCATCGAGGAGCCGCTGACAAGCGACATCCTGAAAGAGGAGCGTCCCCTGTTGATCTACCTCCCCCCCGGATACGATGAGGAGCGGAATGATCCATACCCGGTCATCTTCACCCTCCACGGCTCCAACGGCAGGACGCACACGTGGATCAACCTGCTCATCGGCCCCCTGGAAGACGCCATCGAGGCGGGAACGGTGCCGCCGGTGGTGGTGGCGTCGGGGGATTATTCCATCTCCGGCAACGGGAGAGACGACCCCGATACCCCCTTCGATGACCGCAGGGGAGCACGGTACATCAACAGCAACCGGGGCCGTTTCAGGGATCATTTTTTTGAAGAGATCGTCCCCTTCGTCTTTGAGACCTACCATGTCCGCACCGATCCCGACGGCGTTGTGCTGATGGGAAATTCCATGGGAGGATTCGGCGTGCTCTACTACGCCCTAACGGAGCCCGACTTTTCCCACGTACTCGTGCCCATCTACCCCACCGCCGACATGCGATACGGCATCGACGGCGACAAGATCGCCCCCTACGATCCCGCATCGTACCGCCCCATCGACACCGACGATCCCCGTCGCATCGTCAACGGGGCGCCGCTTTTCGGCCTCTTCGGCGTCACCGAGGAGTGGATATACTACGCCGTGTTCGACAGCGACACCGAGCCGGGGGAGGTATGGACCGAGGACCTGCCGGTTTGGAAACGCCTGAAAGATCACAATCCGGTCGATATCCTTCGGGACGCCCCCCCCGATCTTTCCGGCCAGCGCTACTTCATCATCGCCGGCGATGAGGATGAATTCAACTCCGACGACGCCCTCACGGTACTGCTTCCGCTTTTGGAATCCACCGGCGCCGAGGTCGATCCGGAGACACACATCATCCCCGGCGGGCGTCACGACGGTGCGTTTATCACCGAACACCTGGACGAGATTTTTCTCTGGCTGAGCATGCTCCTGACGGACCGGGGCTGACGGTATGTATTGCATATCGGCATATCATTAATTATACTACCTCATTTGTGGAGTGTATTATGAGCATACAGAAATCATCCGGAGGTATCTCGCCGGCCCGTATCGGGCTGTACGTGGTGCTTATCTTCGCGGCCGTCATCGTGTGCGGCGCGGTGTACGCGCTGATCGCGGGTCCTCTCCCCATCCCCATCCCTCTGAACAACAAAATGGCCCCCTGGGCCGACACCATACCGACCTACGACGGCGGCGGCGAGCTGATCTGTTACATGTCCGCCGATGATCCGCTCTTTCCGTCCGGCGAATCGGTCACAAAAAAAGACCCGCTCTACAGCCGCATCCTGGGGGAAGACCGGCCCCTGATGGTCTACCTCCCCCCGGGATACGACGAGGGGAGGAGTGAGCCGTATCCGGTCGTCTTCGCGCTCCACGGTTTTTCCAGCCGGGGCCAGAACTGGGCCGACATGCTCATCGAGCCGGTTGAGGGGGCGATCGCATCGGGGGATATGCCCGCCACTGTCCTGGTATTCGTCGATTTTTCCATCTCGGGCGACAGCTCGGACGACCCGGAGACCTTCTGCGATGAGCGGGGCGGCTCCTTTTACATCAACAGTAACCTGGGCAGGTTTGAAGATCACTTCTTCGAGGAGATCGCCACATTCGTCTTCACCTCGTTTAACGTCCGCACCGATCCCGAGGGCGTGGTGATGATCGGCGGCTCTATGGGGGGCTACGGCGTTCTCTACTATGGAATCACCCACCCCTCCTTCTCCCATATCCTGGTCCCCATCTATCCGGCCGCCGACCTTCGCTACGGCATCGACGGCGATAAAATGGCCGACTACGACCCGGAGGGCTACGCACCCATCGATACCGACGATCCCCGCCGCATCGTGGACGACGCCCCGGTGTTCGGGCTGTTGGGCGTAACCGAGGAGTGGATCTACTATTTCGTTTTCGACAGCGACCGTGAGCCGGGAGAGGTCTGGGCCGAAGACCTGCCGGTATGGGAGCGGATGAGGGAGGCGAATCCGGTGGAAATCCTCGACCCGGATCGGGATGACATCGAAGGTCAGCGCTACTACATCATCGTCGGCGGCGACGACGACTTCAACTTCAACTCGCACATCCCGATTTTGGTGCCGCTTTTGACGGAGGCCGGCGCCGAGGTCTTTCCGGAAGAAAACGTCATCCCCGGCGGCATCCATCATGAAAGCTTCATCCGAGCCCACATTGATGACATCGTCCGCTGGATTGGATCCGAGATCAGATAGCAGCACGGGAAATACGGCAAGGAACACAACACTCTCTGTTACCACGAATACATCGAAAGGAAGCGAATGACACGAACGGTTGAAATCATCGGCGCCGGACTCTCCGGCATGACGGCGGGTATCTGTCTTGCCCGGGAGGGATATCAGGTGACCATCCTCGACGCCCAAAAGGAAATCGGCGGCTCCCCGGCCATGCACCCGTCGGTGCACACCACCCCGGCGCAACTGCCCGAGCTGATCGAATACATCGGGATCGACATATCGGACAATTTCGTGCGGTGCGACCCCTACCCGATCTTTCATTACAACAAAAAAGTGCTGAAATTCCCCGCCTACGTCGCCCACAACAGCGCCTACAGCATCGAGCGGGGTCCGCGCCCGAGCTCCATCGATCATTTTTTGTATCGACTGGCGAAAGAGGCCGGTGTCTCGTTTACCTTCGGAGAGCGGATGGAGTTTTCGGACCTGGCCCCCGGCACCATCGTCGCCACGGGGCTGGCCCCCGACGCCTACAAAAAACTCGGTGTCGCCTATCGTGATCTGTACGGCGTCTGGTCACATCAGGAGACGGACGATCCCTCCTCCACCGCCTTCGTCTACATGGGCTTCTTTTCGCAGGATTACGCCTATACCGCCCGGGTCAACGGGCTGGACTATTCCCTCCTCTTCTCCCACCACGACCCAACGGAAAAAGATATGGCAGCTTACAAGCGGGTGCTCCGGGCCGTGGAGTCCAAGGAGTATCCCGAGCCGTGGCGACGGGTGAAGATGTGCGTGTCGGCGGAGCCGAAGCTCTTTTCAGACGGTCTCATCCTCGCGGGCACCCTGGGGGGGATGATCGAGCCGTTCTGGGGCTACGGCATCGTGGGGGCGTTGATCTCCGGCCGTCTCGCAGCTACGGCGGTGACCGATCCCGACCGGGCCGCACGGGAGCACGCGGCGTTCAGCCGCGGATTTAAAAAGAAGCTCGTCCGCCGGGACGTCTTCGCCCGATACCCGGCCTGGAAGAGAGGGCTTCTGACCAGGGCGGGCCTCGCCTGGGCGCGGCTCCAGTGCACATGGAACAAGGAACTGGCCGGAAAACAGAGGGAGCCGCTGAAGTGGTTTCGCTGACGCAATAGCATAGGCCAGAGCATAGATAATAGATATGTACGCGCTTCTGAGAAACCGTACGGGTGTGCGGCGGTCGAAAACGGAGTTCTTTTTCGACGTTTTCCCGGATGAAACCGCCGGAACGCCGCCGCCCGATGCCCGATACGGCCCGTGTAAATGACGACCGCATGATATGCTCTCGTTTGACGGGATCGCATCCGGATATATGTGATGTGAGGCAAACCGTTTCAGAGGTTGCTGAGCCCATAATTAACCTCTCTATCCCGAGCGGCTTCACTGAACCGGAGGGCATGCCGCCGAAATCCTGAGGATACGGCCTTCGGCACAAAAAAACCCCGGGTGGGGATCCCGGGGGATGTGCTTGGTATGTAAGGTAGTGTGGATGAGTGCGGCGCCCCGAGGGAATCCTCGGGGCTTTTTATATTTTCACGAAACCCGTCAGTGGGTTTCGACGGTGATGGCCTTAGCGGCCTTGCCGCCCGCCTTGGGAAGCTTGACCGTCAGCACGCCGTTTTTGTAATCCGCCTTGATCTTGTCCGCCTCCACCTCCACCGGCAGCTTCAGGGACCGGCGAAAGGAGCCGTAAGACGTCTCTCTACGATAGTAGTTCTCGTCTTCTTCTTCCTTTTCGTCTGTGCGCTCGCCGGAGATGATGAGCATATCCTTCTCCAACGTCAGGTCGATGTCTTTCGCGTCCATGCCCGGAATCTCCGCCTTCACCACGAGGCTCTTCTTGTTCTCCTTGATGTCCACGCTGGGCACGAACCGACTGCGGTCTTCGTCATCGGTCACAAAATCGCCGAAGAATTCATCGATCCAGCTCCGATCGGCGGCAAGCCACCAGGGCCGCATCTCATATCGTCTGTATGGAACCAGTTTCATTTTCGGCACCTCCTTGTTTTTTTCTTTCTATTGGTAAGATAATCACGATTTTGTCGCTGTCAAGGGGCTTTTGTTTTGGGCTTGTGATGGGACGGGGGATTCTGGTATCATGTCGTCGCTTTTATTATATAAGGAGCCGACTATGAAAATTTTCAAGATCGCTCTCATTATTGTTTCATTGATAATCCTGGCGGTCGTCTTCGGCGTGTGGGGATACATCGAGTATCTCGTTCCCTCGCCCGCGGGTACGGTGGTGTCTGAAAAGATCAGGGACGGGGCGAGTGTCATCATCGATGAATACGGCGTGCCGCATATCTATGCGGACAACACCTACGATCTCTATTTCGCCCTGGGATACGTCCAAGCCAGGGATCGCCTCTTCCAGATGGATTTTTATCGCAGGGCCGCGAACGGGCGCCTCGCGGAAGTTCTGGGGCCGGACCTGGTGGACGCCGATCGGTATTTGTTGACCATGGGCTTTCGCCGAACCGCCGAGGTGCAGATCGAACATCTCTCCCCGGAGTTGACCGAGACGGTCAACGCCTTCAGTGATGGGGTCAACGCGTTCATGGAGGAAAACCCGCTGCCGGTGGAGTTCAAGATCCTGGGCTACGAACCGTCCCCCTGGACGCCCGTCGATTCTCAGGCCATCGGAAACCTCATCAGCTTTCAGCTCGCAAGCTGGGCCTATGCCAACGAGATGTTCAATTACCTCCTCACCACGACGCTGGACGAGGAGACGGCAAAGGCGTTTCTCCCCCGGATTCAGCACGACGCCGTCTATATCACGGCGGACGCCGCGTCCCCATCACCGGACACCCTGATCTCCGATACGTCCCGGGAATTTCTCGACATGTACGTGATCCGGGATCGGGCCAGCAACAACTGGGTCGTCTCCGGCGACCTCACCGAATCGGGCATGCCGATACTCTGCGAGGACTCCCACGAAGAGGGGCCGGAGCTCCCCACCCAGTGGCACCTGGCCCACCTTTCCGGCCCCGATGTTGAGGTCTCCGGCGCCATGTTCCCAGGCGCCCCGATCTTCATCTTCGGCCGCAACCGTCACATCTCATGGGGCGTGACGAACTTCGACATGGACGTGCAGGATTTGTTTCTGGAGAAAATCAACCCGGACGACGAAACCCAGGTGATGTACGACAACGAATGGGTGGATATGGAGATCATCACAGAATCGATCCCGGTGAAGGACGACGCCGCCGAGGGCGGATTCACAACTGAATCGGTGACAATCCGCATCACCCCCCACGGTCCCATCATCAACGATATCGAGGATGATCTGGGGGAGACGCCCGTCAGTCTCTGCCGCATGGGGGCCTCCCCGTGGCCCCTGCTTGAAGGCTTTCTCATGCTCAACTCGGCAAAAAACTGGGATGAGTTCAACGAGGCGATGGCGATATACGCGGCGGGCCCCCAGCACTTCGTCTATGGGGATGTGGACGGCACCATCGGGTACGTGGCGGCGGGGAAATGCCCAATCCGCACAAACAGCATCGGCATGGTCCCGATGCCCGGATGGGACGGCGGACACGACTGGCGGGGATTTTACCCCTACGGGACGCTGACGATCCTCTCGAACCCGGACAAGGGATACATCGCCACCGCGAACAATCCGCCGATCCCAGAAAGCGACTTTTCGGTCTTCATCAGCCGCAACTGGGAGCCCTCCACCCGGGCCGCCCGCATCGGCGAGCTCATCGAGGGAGGAGTTCCCCTGACGACGGACGATATGGCAAAAATGCAGATGGACGTGACATCGAAGCTCGCCCAGGAACTTGTGCCGATCATGGTCGAGATCCTGACGGAGACGTCAACCGACGGGTACGAACAATACATCGAGGAGCTGGCCGCTTGGGATTGCGTGTCCACCGTCGATTCGGTCGGCGCCACCCTCTATCACACCACCTTCAATACGCTTTTGAAGGTGGTCTTCGCCGATGAGCTGGGCGAGGACCTTTTCAATAAACTTTTGGGAGACAAATCCACCGCCGTCAGCACCCTCACCCGCCTTCTCACCATCGAGCAGGATTCCCCCCTGTTCGACGACATCACCACCGACAAAACGGAGACCGTCACTGATGCGGTGACGGAGGCGTTCGGTGAGGCTGTGGCATTTCTGACAGACGAATACGGAAGCGATCCGGAAAACTGGCAGTGGGGACGGGTGCATCCCATCGAGTTCGCCCACATCTTCGGCGAGGTGGCGCCGCTTCGGCCCTTTTTCAACTACGGCCCCTTCCCGTTCACCGGGTGCGATCAATCCATCAACCGGGGCGGGTACGACCAGCGAAACCCATACAACGTGAACATCACCGCATCCATCCGCTACATCGTCGACTTCTCCGACCTGGAGAACTCGCTGATCGTCCTCTCCACCGGACAGTCCGGGTTCCTTGGAAGCCCCCACCGGACGGACATGGCCGACATGCTGCTGGAGGGGACGTACATCCCCTGGTACATGGACCGGGAAAACTTCGAGGACACCGCCGAGGGCGTCATCACTTTTATGCCGAAATAGAAAAAAAGCCGGGGGATCGATGGACATCGATCCCCCGGCCCGTCTTGTAAACACACTTTTTCGCCCCTATTTCCGACGCATCCCGAACAGCACCCTGACGGGATTCCACCGCCTGACCAGGAACTCATAGAACAGCATGGTGGCGGCAAACGAGGTCGTCACGATGACGGTGAATTTCCACCCGATACTCCAGCCAGCCTGCACCACGTAATACCCGATGGCGACAATTACCGTCTGGTGCAGTATGTAGACCGGCAGGGCGGCCTCGTTGCAGTATGTCAGCGCCGGCCCCGGGCGGTCGAGGAAGCGGTTTCCCAGCCACAGGATCGCCACAAGCCACAGCCACGTGTTGATCGTGCGAACGATCGTCACGATCACCCACCATCCGGGGTTCTCCCACCCCCCGACTCCGATAGTCAAGCGAATAACGAGGTACACCGACATCAACACCACCCCCGCAGCCAGGGCAAGGGGTCCGTGACGGTTGATGATTTCGGTGAATCGATCGTCCGCCATGAGGATAAATCCGTAGGCGAAGACGAGCTGGTAATAGGCGTGGAGCATCCAGTCGCTGATAAGGTCATGAGTTTGGGGCCAAAAGGGCTCAAGGGTCACCCGTACGATCGCCAGGGGAATGAACAGGAGTAAAATCGCTCCCCGCTTTTCACAGAAATTAGCCAGGCGGCGGATGCGTGCCTTTCCGGATTCACTCTTGAGCCATATGAAAACCGGGAGAGCTACGAAGGAATAGAGAAACAGATATGCCAGAAACCAGAGGTGCTGCCAGCTTATATTCCCCTCGGGATAGGGACCGCCGTCAAAGCTGTATCTCGGGAAAAACGAGAAATATCCCCCGGAAAACAGACCCTCCTGCAACCGCTCGAAATAGAGCTGGGGCGGGCAGACGACAAGCATCCCGAACACCAGCGGAACAAACAATCGGGTAACACGTTCGCGAAGATACCGGCCTCCTGTCTTACTCCTGAGGGCATACCAGCTGGCGGCCCCGGAGATGAGGAAAAAGAGCGGCATGTGCCACTGGTGAATAAAATGGGCGAACACGCCCACGGCGACACTCAATTCTTCATTCTTGAGGTGCCAGTCCCAGGGGACGAATATCTGGGCGGTGTGAAACGGAAAGAGGATTAGAACGGCCAGGACCCTGAGCCAGTCGATATCGTACCGTCTCGTCTCCATGCAAAAGAACTCCTCTTCAAAAAAAGCAGGATACAAAACCCTGTATCCTGTAAGCTCCACACTGCCCCTTCCCCCTCCGCCTTTCACGTCCGGAGAAATGGTGCGTGCCCCTCATTCACCCCGAAACAGCCGATCCCCCATGTCCCGGGGGAGCCCGGACTCGTAGATTTTCTCGGCCGCTCGTGCGATATCATAGGAAACCCGGCGAACGGTGAAGACGCCCTCTGTCATATCAAGCAGGCCGTACGACGCCCGGGGATCACCGTCCCTGGGCTGACCCACACTGCCAGAATTGAATATGTATCGACATCGCCTTTCAAGAGAAATCGGCCCCTTTTCATGATCGATGCAGCGTATCTCCCCCCTTTCCAAAGAAAACACCCCGGGCCTGTGGGTATGCCCGACGAGCAGTACCCTGTGTTCCGATTTCTCAAACGCGTCCTCTGCGTCCGTGCGCGTCTCCGTATATCGCCACAGATGCGGCCTGTCCGGGTGGCCGTGTACCAGGTGCATGCCGTTTTCCACCTGGTGCATGACGAGTCGCCGAAGCCACCGCACCTCGTCTCCGGTTACGGCGTCGATGGTCCACCGGAGCGAGGCCAGCGCCGCGGGGCCGAGATCTTCCATCCCCAGGCTCGTGGCAGTGATCTTGTCATGATTTCCCGCGATCAGCACGTCGCACACGGAATCCAAAAGCATGATGCATTTCCGGGGATCCGCGGCATATCCCACCGCGTCGCCGAGAAAAAAGACCCGATCCGCTCCCACCTTTTCGATATCTTCGACCACAGCACTCAGGGCCTCCAGGTTTCCATGTACATCTGAAATGATCGCATATTTCATCGTCGCATCACCACCGCATGAAGATTGTGACCGTTTTCATATGTTCATTCCGCGTATGACCAAAAAGGCATACACGTAAAATCGAGGAGAGATTCTTGTTTATAACTTACACTACGTATCCCGACAACACTTGTCAAGTCAATTGCACGCAAAAATTGGACGGGAATCTGAATGCTGCGTACCGCGCCCCAAAACCCGTTTCCCGGATACGGAGCGATTTGTTCTTGACAATCAATCAATCGTTTGATAGACTCACTCCATGAACCATCCCTTTTCTTTTACCACATGGTGTGATAGGATGATACACATCAAAATAGGAGGCTTGTATATGAAATTCGGATTTCGATTGCTTCTTGCCACAATCCTGTGCCTTTCGCTCGCGGCCGGCGCATACGCCATCACCGGCACCGAGATCGTCCAGAACGTGCATGACCGGGACAACGGTGACTCCGCCGCCAGCGAAACCACCATGATCCTCATCAACGACAAGGGACAGGAAAAGGAGAGAACCGTTCGCATGATCAGCAAGGATTACGGCGATTTGTCCAAAAGCATGATACGCTTTTTGGCCCCCGCTGACGTGAAGGGAACCGGCTTTCTGGTGTGGGAGAACGACGACCGAGACGACGATCAGTTTCTCTACCTGCCCGCCCTCAAGCAGGACCCCAGACGCATCGCCTCGTCGGAAAAGAGCTCCCGCTTCATGGGAACCGAGTTTACCTATGAGGATATGGAAAACAGAAAGGTCGAAAAGGACACCCATACATACCTTCGGGATGAACAGCTTAACGGATACACCTGCCACGTGGTGGAAAGCATCCCCAAGGAGGGTGAGGAATCCCAGTACGGCAAGTTCATCTCCTGGGTGCGTCCGGATATCTGGATTCCGATACGCATCGAGTTCTATGACGAAAACATGGAGCTATTGAAGATACTGACCGTCTCGGAGATCAAAGAGATCGACGGCATCTGGACGACCACCGAGAGCCTGATGGACAACGTCCAGGAGGGACGCAAGACCATACTCAGGATCAACGAGATCCAGTACAATCTGGATATCCCGGATGACTACTTTACCGAGCGATATTTGAAAGAATAGCCGTGAACAACGCGCAACGAGGGGCCGCCGGTGTATCTCTGGCGGCCCTGCTGTTCTTTTTTTTCTGTGCCGTTTTCGCCTCCCCCACCCT
Organism: Candidatus Zymogenaceae bacterium; assembly: GCA_016931225.1. Lineage (NCBI taxonomy): Bacteria > Deltaproteobacteria > Candidatus Zymogeniales > Candidatus Zymogenaceae > Candidatus Zymogenaceae bacterium. Next base: position 12,949 of record JAFGFE010000012.1, on the reverse strand, counting down.
CGCCCGGGACGAGACGATCGAACCGACGGCGGACTACCTCAATCCTCCCATACACCACGAGGACATCCGCATCCTGGTGGAAGACGTCAGGAAATACCTCCTGGCCCGGCTTTCGTCCATCGATGAAAATATCGAGCGGGTTACCGCCGCCCTGATCTTGGCAGACGACCCGGTCCTCCGCCGGGAACTGGTCGATGAGCTGGAGGAGCTCACACGGCTCAGGTCTGAGACCATAGCAGTCGCCGTGGCCGAGATAGGCGACCTCCGGGTGCGGGATGTGGAGCGCAGTGTGGAAAAACTCGCCACGTCTCCAAAGCCTGTGATCATCGACCGCATGAACCTCTCCCGCATACAGTCGTCACTGGACGATCTCTTCGCCCCGGAAACCGAGTTCGGCGGGTATCTCAAGATGCGCTGTAACACCGATATCGTCTGGGATAATCCCCGTGAGGATCTCTTCGAGATGCATCCAAAAGCGTACGTAAAGCTGAGACACCCGGTGAGCGATAACCTATCGTTTTTCGTATCCGCCCACGGGCAGTACGAGGTCTACACCGGCGGGCGGACCCACTACGATTACGAGGTGGAACTCGATGAGGCGTATCTTGACGTCTCATTTGGTTCATTCGATATCAGGATCGGCAACCAGGTGTTCGCCTGGGGAAGGACCGATATCATCAATCCGACCGACAACCTGAACGCTCTGAACGTGACCAATTTTCTCACCGGAGATACGGAGGAACGGCGGATCCCGGTGTTCGCCCTCAAGATGGATTATTACCGGGAGAACACGGTGTTCGAGCTGGGCCTGGTCCCCTTCTACCAGGATCACGAGATGGCCCTATGGGGGAGCGACTGGGCGCTGTACCGGCCCGGCATCGTCACCGAATACAGCGGCGGTTACCTCCCCTACAGCGAGGTGATCGACGACGAAAGCATGGAGGTGCTGGACTGGGTCGTCAGAAACTACAGCTCGCCCAATCCCCCGTCATACAGCCTGGAAAACCTCCAAGGGGGGGTACGGATATCGTCTAAATTCAAAGGCTGGGATTTTTCCGTCTCATACGCTTATCTCTTCGATAAGATCCCCACGATCTACTTCTCCGACGGCCTGTACAACGCGATCGAAAACGGAAATATACCGGGTTATATCGCCTCCCTGCCGATATATGAACTGACCGAATCCGCTTACCTGGAGCATAAGCGCCTCCACGTGGTTGGCCTCGATTTCGCCACCACCTGGGGAGCCTACGGCATTCGGGGGGAGGGCGCGCTCTTTCTCGGCGCGTATACGTACACGGACGTCCTACGCCCCACGCAGAAAAACTATCTCAGGTACGTCATCGGCGTGGATCGAATCTTCGGCGAAAACCTCTACGTCAACCTCCAGCTCGTTCAAAAAATCATCTTCGACTACGACGGCGACCTGTTGGAAGAGGAAGTCCAGAACATGCTGACGTTGAGCGCGAATAAAAAATTTTTCAATGATACGTTGATTCCTGAAGTGACTCTATCATATAATATTACTGATGGGGATTTTTATATCACCCCCAAGGTGACATATAAATACACCGACACCCTGGAATTTACGCTCGGGGCGAATATCTATAACGGGGATCCCTACACGATTTTCGGCCTGTTCGAGCACAACGATCAGTTTTTTCTTGAGATAAAATACCATTTTTAAGGTCTGAACCGACATGGATACACAGCTCTCCATTTTTGTCGCCTTCTGGGCCGGCATCGTCAGCTTCATCTCCCCCTGCGTGCTGCCGCTTTTGCCCAGTTACCTGACCTTCATCACCGGCATGTCCTTCGACGAGCTGACCGGTGAAAATAAAAAATCGGTGCGCCGGGCAACGGTGCTGCACTCGATATTCTTTATCATCGGCTTTTCCATCGTCTTCACGGCCTTGGGGGCGCTGTTCGGGCTGATGGGGGGGGCGCTCTTCACCTACAAGGAGATCATCCGAAAGATCGGGGCGGTGCTTCTTATTGTCCTGGGGATATATATCAGCGGCCTGATTCGCATGATGCTGCTTCGGATCCAATACGGCATGATCGAACGGGAACGGGAGCCGGGGCCGATCCTCTCATTCTTCATACGGCTCTTCTCCCTGATGGACACCGAGCGAAAGGTTCACCTGAAACAAAAGCCGGCGGGATTCATCGGAAGCTCTCTGGTCGGAATCACCTTCGCCGCGGGCTGGTCTCCCTGTCTCGGCCCCATCGTGGCGGCGATCCTGAGCCTCGCGGTCATTGGAGAATCCTCCAACGCCCTCTACGGTGTTGTCCTGCTCCTTGTTTTTTCACTGGGACTGGGCCTCCCCTTTCTCCTGGCGTCCCTCGCGTTCAACTCGTTTTTGGCCCTCTTCAATCGCTTTAAACGCTTTATCCCGGCGGTGAATATCGTCGCCGGTTTGCTCCTGGTGGTACTGGGAGTCTTTCTCTTCACCACCGGTTTCGAAGCCATTCTCACCTATATCCTGTAACGTACGGAGGTATCATGACCGACGAAAAGAAACCTTCAGACGAACGTCCCTCTTCCGAAGAATTCATCGGTGACGCGAAGGAAGATATCGCCGCCGCGGGCGGCGCCGGTTCCTCAAAATCATCGAAATCCGGCGGGACAAAAAAGTCGAGCGGCTCAAAGCGAGCGACAAAACCGAAGGCCGCCCCCGAAGCTCCGAAGAAACCGGAAGGTCAGGATACGGTCGGCGACCGCAACCTGGCCCTCATCGCCCACCTCGCCGGCGTCCTGCTCTACCCGGCCCCCGGCCTGAACATCATCATTCCCGGCCTGATTCTGATTCTCAAGGGAAACGAGGACGCGTTCGTCGGCCACCACGCCAGGCAGTCTCTGATCTTCCAGAGCATTATGACCGGCGCGATGATCTTGTTTACTATTCTCAGCTTCGTACTCATCGGCCTCCCGGTGCTGCTTTTAACGATGGTGTGCCATGTGGTCTTCGTCATCATCGCCACCTTCGCCGCCTCACGGGGAGAATGGTATACCTACCCCCTGATGGATCGGGTCTGATATAACACACGGAGCCTCGTATGAACACACAGGGCACAAATCGGCTTCTTTCCGGCCCAGAGCGGGACACGCCCGATCGAAGTGTCATCAATTGGGCCGTCGCGGCCCACGCCTCCGGCTTTCTCCTCTATTTTTTGTACGGGCTGCACCTGCTCATCCCGTTGTTCATCATGCTGACCGAGGGAAAGAAAAACGGCTTCGTCAATCACCAGGCCCTGCAGGCGCTGGTGTTTCAATCGATTATGCTTCTGCTGCTGAGCATCGGGGGGATACTGACCCTGGTGCTGGCGGGATTTCTGATCGTTCCGGTGGTGGCCGTCATCCATCTGGTACTGACCACCATCGCCACCATCAATTCGTCAAAGGGCGAGCGCTATTGCTACCCGCTTCTGGAGGGGCTGGGTACCGATGAGACATCGTAGCGCCCCGCCCTCAGCGCCGCGGATACCGGTTTCCCTCCCCTTCAACGCCCGATGCCCTCGCCGGCTCCGCTTTCGACATACAGACATCTCACAACGATGCGAAACCGCCCCATGAAGGGCCTGTGTCCTTTCATCCGGGGATTCCTTCACGCGAAAACAGGAGAGGTCCCCGACCTATCTCTCATCTCATTCCGGCATCCTCTCAATTCGGCGTTCCCCATCGACTCACAAAAAAAACCGCCGGGGCTGAGATTTCTCCCAACCGTCGGCGGGTTTTTGTCTTTCGATTGTGTGTCGAGCGGGGTATATGCGGCGCTCGATCGCCGTGTCTATTCCTGTGCCGGATACCTCGATCCGGGCACCGGCTCCAGGACCGTCAGCCTGTCGGTGCCGGTGTAATAGTTGAAGTTGTACACGGCGATGACCTCACCGGAGTCCGGATCGTCCCGATTCACATAGGAGATGTTGAACATCTCCGATCCGGCGAAGTACGTCCCCGCGAGGTATTCGTTGAGGTCTTCGATATCCTTCTGTGAAATATCCTCATCCACCCCCACGCTCAGGGAATCCTTTCCTTCGTCCAGGATGACATGCGCCGGCACGGAGCCGCGATCCCAGAAGGGTATCGTCTCCGGGGGAGTCGGGCGGGATTGATCCTGGTCAGGCACCGTAGGGGTTTCCGGCCCGAAAATCTCCGGTACCTCAAAGGTCTTCTCGCATGACCTGCTCACGAGGAATCCAAACAGGACAAGCATCAGTATCGTCACCAGCAGGATGATTGAACATGCGGCGCAGAAAAATCCGAGAGGCGAATGTTTCTTTTCCGGCTGGATGGGTCCGCCGGCGATGTCTTGTGTCATGTCAGTATTCTCCCTGATTACGATAGCGGGAGTCGAGATCACCCGCCCGGTTGAGATCATTTTGTGCGTCGTCGCCTCTGTCCATCAGGATTAGAAGCTGTGCCCGGTTGTAATAGCATTCGGCGCACGTATCGTCGAGCTCTATGGATGTATTGAAATCCGCCAGTGCCCGATCGAATAACCCGAGATACGACAGCGCCGTACCCCGATTCGCATACGCGTACGGGTCCTCGGGTGTCAACTCGATGAGGGTATCGAAGTCGGTTATTGCTTCCTCGAAATACCCAAGACTCAGCTTGAGAATCCCCTGGAGCTTGTAGGCGTCCGGAAAGTTTGGGGCCAACTCAATGGTGGTATCCAGATCGCTTTCGGCGTCTTCAAACCGCTCCAGGGAAATGAGGGCGTGCGCCCTGTTAAAATAAGCCAGGTAGAGATCCGGGTGCCCCTGATTCAATTCAACGGCGATCGTATAGAGAGACACGGCCTCCTTGTACTCTCCCTCTTCCAGCATCTCGTCCGCCTTGTCCCAAACGGACTTTTCATCTTCAGCCTGTGCGGACCGAACGCCGCCCATTCCAAGAACCGCTCCCACAATAACGAACACCAGCGTGATGTGCATGAGCCACTTTATTATCTTCACGTCGTTCTTCCGCCCTCGGTATGATGCTAATCTAATTATGATATATAAATAACGGGCAAAATGCAAGAGGAGTTTCATCTCGACGGGACGCCTGTTTCCCGAAAAAACGGCGTCGCATCGCCCATGCAGCCGATCTCATGCGTCTTTTTTTGCATTAGGCCGATCCAATGCCAAAATGATCGTCGCGTTATCGTCTTGCCCACACACATCTCCCCCATCCGGTCGCATCGCATCCCGTAAAAACGGACTGAAAAGTCGCTCCCCTCAGAATCACACCGCCCTTATCGGCGGACCAAACTGAAAACCGCCGTCTTTTTAAGACGGCGGTCATATGATGTTTCATAGGGGTGAAGATCGACGACGGGAGGCCCGGGCTACATGACCAGCATGACCGGTATATCGGTACACTCCACGACCTTGACGGATATGTCCCCCACCAGCACCCGTCGGGGACCGATCTTCCCGGATTTGGGCATGATGATGAGGTTGACGTCGTTTTTCCTGGCGGCCTCACAGATAACCGAGGCCGGCTGTCCGTCCCGTATGTCGATAAAAATCTTCATTCGTTCTTCCGGGGCGGATCTCTTTATGGAATACAGCATCTTGTAGCTGTCTTCTTCCAGAACCTTTCTATGCTCATCCCTCTCCAGATCGGTGACTTCCTCTCCCATCTCCAGGCTCTTGGAGCTGATCACGTGCAGGAGAATCAGTTCCGCCTTATGTACCTGTGCCAGTTCATAGGCGAGATTCACGGCGTTTTCGGATTTTTCCTTTGTCTCAATAGGAACCATAATCCTCTTAAACATAGTGCCGATACCTCCCTCTATAATTCCTTCTCCAGTTTGGCCTTAACCCGCTTCATCTGAAAGAACGCCTCTCGCTCTTTCTCGGCAAGGTTATCGTCCAGAAATCTGGCCGTTTCCTCATACTGGGGAATAAAGATATTCTCCAGGGCGTTGACCCGACGCTGGGTTTTTTTCAACTCCATCGCCAGCCGCCATACCGCCACCTCCACCTCGGAAAGCTGTGTCAGTTGTCTGAGCGCCGTGCGAAAGAGCGTTACCGCCTCGTCCAGTGCGGCGGTGGTGCCGCTGGGGGAATAATATGGTTTTTTCTCCCGCGTGGTGATGTCGATGATCGGCACCACCACCCCCATGATCGATCTCTCGGTGAAGGAAACGCTGATGTCCGGGGAAACCGCCATCGCAACCGCCTTCACCCTGTTGACACCCATGTTCATCAGGGCCTGTTTGAAGGCTCGATACGCCTTCTCAAGCTGCTCCTCGGTATTTTTCCTCGCCCGGCGCACGTCCTCGATCATCTGCATCACCTCCATTACGAGGATTTCTCGCTTCTGATCGAGGAGCTCGTAACCGTTTCTGGCGAAATCAAGATCCTCCTTGATCTTGATCAGGTTACTCTTCGTGGGCGATACGTTTAGTTTGTTTGCCATCGATTATTCTTCCAGGACCTTAGGGAGATATTTGTCAATCTGCTCCTCCTTGACCCGAACAAGCTCCGCCCGGGGCAGGACGGAGAGCAACTCCCATCCTCGATCCATGCTGTTGTAGATGCTTCTATCCTCGTTGATGCCCTGCCTGATGTAGGTGTCTTCGAACTGCTGGCCGAACTCCAGGTATTTCTTGTCCACCTTGGAGAGCTCCTCCTCCCCGATAACCGACGCCAACATCTCCACCTGCTTGGTGGTGGCGTACCCGGAGTAGAGCTGGCTTGAGAGGTTCGGATGATCCTCTCGGGTTTTTCCCTCCCCGATACCGTCGTTCATCAACCGGGAGAGAGACGGCAGCACGTTGATCGGCGGATAGATGCCCTTTTTGTCCAGGTCCCGGGACAGCACTATCTGCCCCTCGGTGATATAGCCGGTCAGGTCCGGAATCGGGTGGGTGATGTCGTCGTTGGGCATGGTGAGGATCGGGATCTGGGTGATGGAGCCGTTGAGCCCCTTGATGCGTCCCGCCCGCTCGAAGATGGACGACAGGTCGGAATAGAGGTATCCGGGATATCCTTTTCGACTGGGCACCTCGCCCTTAGAGGTGGATATCTCCCGGAGGCTCTCGCAGTAGTTGGTCATGTCGGTGATGACAACCAGTACGTGCATGCCCTTGTCGAAGGCCATGAACTCCGCCATCGTCAGCGCGCACCGGGGGGTCACCAACCGCTCGATGGACGGGTCGTCGGCGAGGTTGAGGAACATGACCACGTTCTTGAGGGCGCCGCTTTCCTGGAAGCTCTTGCGAAACACCTCCGCCACGTCGTGTTTGACGCCGACGGCGGCGAAGACCACGGCGAACTCCTCCTGTTCCCCCAGAATCTTCGCCTGGCGGACGATCTGCGCCGCAAGCTGGTTGTGGGGGAGGCCCGAACCGGAGAAGATCGGCAGCTTCTGCCCCCTGACCAGGGTATTCATCATATCAATGGAGGAAATCCCGGTCTGGATGAAGTCTCTGGGATACTCCCTGATAATCGGGTTGATGGGCGCTCCGTTGATGTCCCGGTGGGTGTCGGTAATCGGCTCGGCCCCGCCGTCTATGGGAAGCCCGATGCCGTTAAAGACACGACCCAGCATGTCGGTGGTCACCGGCAGGCGCAGGGCTTCACCGAGGAACCGAATCTTGGTGGTGGTGGTATTGAGGCCCGAGGTCCCCTCGAACACCTCCACGACGGCGATGTCGCTTCCCACCTCCAGCACCCGCCCGTGGCGTTTTTCGCCGTTCGGGTGGGTGATCTCCACCATCTCCTCAAAGCCCACGTTTTTGATGTTCTCAATGAAGATCAACGGGCCCTTGATCTTCCGCAAGCCTTCATATTCTTTGACAACGGCCATACACGCTCCTTATCAGGATACAAGGACGTCGAATTCCTGATCGATCAGCTTTCCAAGCTCGTCGAAATCCTCGATTTTGGAGTTTTCGATCTTGCCCTTCATACGGTTGAGTTCGTTCAGGATCGGCATTTCCCTGATTTTGTAGATGGGAACACCCTGATTGATAATAATCGATGCCCGCTGGAAGAAGTGCATGATAAGGATGAGCATCTTTATCTGCTTTTTCGGCATGCAGTACATGTCCACATCGTCGAAGGCGCTCTGTTGCAGAAAGGCGTTCTTGATGAGTTTCGCGCCGTCGACGATCAATTTCTGCTCGTCGGGGAGGGCGTCCTCGCCCACGAGCCGGACGATCTGTTGCAGCTTGTCGTCGTTTCTGAGTATCTCCATGGCCTGGCTCCTGAGAACCTTCCAGTCACGGTCTCCGTTCTCCCTCCACCATCCCTCAACGTCGTCCAGGTACTCGCTGTAACTGTCCATGTAATTGATGGCCGGGTAGAACCGGGCATACGCCAGCTCCTTGTCCAGACCCCAGAAACAGCGGACAAACCGCTTCGTGTGCTGGGTGACCGGTTCCGAGAAGTCGCCGCCCGGGGGCGAAACGGCGCCGATGGCGCTCACGGATCCGATAACCTCGCAGAGGGTCTCCACCCGTCCGGATCGCTCGTAAAACTCCGCCAGTCGGGTGGCGAGGTACGCCGGGAAACCCTCCTCCGCCGGCATCTCCTCCAGGCGTCCGGAAATCTCTCTGAGGGCCTCGGCCCACCGTGAGGTGGAGTCGGCCATGATGGCCACGTCATAGCCCATATCTCTGTAGAATTCCGCCAGGGTGATCCCGGTGTAAATCGAGGCCTCACGGGCCGCCACCGGCATGTTTGACGTATTGGCGATAAGGATCGTACGCTCCATCAGAGGCTTCCCGCTTCGGGGGTCCTGGAGCTTGGGAAAATCCACCAACACGCCGGTCATCTCGTTGCCCCGCTCGCCGCACCCGATATAGACGATCAGGTCTGCGTCGGACCACTTCGCCAGGTTATGCTGGGTGACGGTTTTCCCGGTGCCGAAGCCGCCGGGGATCGCAGCGGTGCCGCCCTTGGCGATGGGAAAGAAGGTGTCGATAATGCGCTGTCCCGTCACCAGGGGTACGGACGGGGCGAGGCGCTCTTTATAGGGCCTGCCGTGCCGTACCGGCCAGCGATGATACATCTTGACCTTTTCGACACCATGTCCCGTGTCCACCTCGCAGATGATCTCCTCGATGGTATACTCGCCCTGGGGGGCGATATATTTTACCTTTCCGGAAATCGCCGGGTGGAGCAGCACCCTGTGGGTGAGCACGAATCCCTCTGGAACGCTGCCCAGCACCGCGCCGCCCGTTACCTCATCCCCCACCGACACCTCCGGCGTAAAATGCCACTTCACATCCCGGGAGAGGGGAGAAATCTGAACACCGCGCTCAATAAAATTACCGGTGCTCTTCAGGATCGCTTCCAGGGGACGCTGCACGCCGTCGTAGATGTTGCTGATGAGACCGGGACCCAGTTCGACCGACAGGGGAAATCCGGTTCCCACCACCTCCGCCCCCGGTTTGAGGCCGGTTGTCTCCTCATATACCTGTATGGTGGCGATATCGCCCTCAAGTTCGATAACCTCCCCGGAGATTTTATCCTCGCCCACAATGACCATCTCCATCATCCCCAGCTCTTTTTCAATACGAGCCTTCACCACCGGACCGCTTATCCAAATGACAGACCCGACCTTGCCTTCCATCTTTTCTCCTTTAATCGAAAAGGATTTCAGATACTTTCGCTCGAATCTCGTTTTTGATTCTGTTGAGCATGCTGTCAAAGGTGTTGTCTATGGAGACCTTGCCGTTTTTTTCCCGGACAACGACACCGCCGATATCCTCGTCAACCTCCTGGAGCTCAAGCTTCAGCCCCTTTTTTCTCGTCTCCTTCTTGATCCTGTTGACGACGGAATCTGTGAGGCTGAATGAATCATGCTTCGAAACGACTATCGTAAATGAGTTCCCTTCAAGCTCCCCAATGGATGCGATAATGTGTTTTTGCAGGATGTCCGTGTATTCCTTGGTCTTCTTGAAGGTCTTGAACTTCTCCCGGGCCAGGGCGAACGCCTCGTCGATAAGTGATTCCCTGCAGTTGAGAACCATCCGTTTCACTTCCATCTCTTCGGTGGAAAGAATCTTTTGTTTCTCTTTCTCTCCGGCGTATCTGCCCTGGGTGATTATTTTTTCGGCATTTTCAGAGGCCTTTTGAGTCGCCTCTTCGATGTACTTGTTGGACATCTCCTGGGCGCTCTTGATTATCCACTCCGCCTTGTCCTCGGATTCACTGATGACGACTTTTCCAAGATTATCAACGGTCTCCAACGGTGCCATACACACACCTTTTTCTTTGAATACTGTTTCTTTTTAAATTTTCACGCCTATGGCCGCCTTCACCAAATCGGAAATTGTGATTTTGTCCTCCAGAGGCCCGGACATATCGGGGATCTCCAGCACCAGAGGATAGCGGCTGTTGATCATGATGTCGTCCAGTTCATCTCTGAGGGCCTGGGCGTATCGTTCCGTAATCAGAAGAATGCCCACCCGACCGGAATCCATCACCTCCCTCAGGGCGGCGTATGCTTCCCGATCGTCCTTTGCCACACGGCCTTCTATCCCGGACAGGGAAAAACCGAGTACCGTGTCGTGGTCTCCGATGATGAAATAATCCATATTCTACTCTCAGGCGTGATACGATTGCCTTGGATGTGTCCACCGGTTATATTCGCTTTTGCCTTCCATAACCGGCCGAGATTACAACTGCCCCAGTATCATGATCGAAATGATCAAACCGTAGATGGCGATACCTTCGGCAAGACCCACGAAAATCATCGCACGACCCAACAGCTCCGGCCGCTCGCTGATGGCGCCCATCGCCGCAGATCCGACGCCTCCCACCGCAACTCCTGCGCCCAAGGCGGCGATCCCTGTGGAAAGCGCCGCAGCAACAAAACCCCACCCCACTGCCGAATCTCCCAATGGGGCCGATTCCGGGGCCGCGTGACCGCCGCCTGTGTCGGTCCCATCCTGAAAACCATAACTCACATCCGGCACCAACGACACCAGCAATCCAACGCCCGCCGCTGTGAAAAAGATGAGGGCGTTCAGGGCGATTAATCCAACAATAACCTTTTTAAACTTCATACCAAAAACTCCTTTTAGGAATGTTTGTTTTATTTTTTTAACGCGTGATATCCGTATCTTTCGATGTCCCGATTTTCATGGGGACAAACGCTTCTCCGTTGCCCGAATAGAATTTGCTGAAGAATTCATAGTAAATCAACCTGACGGACTGAATGGAGACAACCAATCCCTCAAGACCAACGATGAGAATATTGCCACCCAGCTCCATCAGAAACGACGGCGCCTGGCCCGGTACCATCGCTTTCAGCTGAAAGACCCCGAGGAACAGCGCCGCGTGGGCCAGCGAAAACGCCGCCACCCTGATAAACGATATAGTGTTTGAGAGGTATCCGGTACAGGTATCGAGCACCTCCACAAGGGAGCCGAGGAAATATGATATCGGATCGTGAATCAAAGGTCGCTTTCCCGAGAAAAGGTGATACAGCGGCTCCCGTAAAAATATCACCAGGAGCGGAACGCCGAGGATCGTCAAAAACACCCACAGGGGCACACCTAGGTTGCCTGTGGCGATGAACTTTATCATAAACGCCACTGCCGCCCAGTAAAACAACGCACCGGCAAGACCATGGGTTTCAAATATACCCCGCTCCATATCCCGGGAGCGAAGGGAGTTTATCAGGTTGATAACCAGACCAATGGAAAGAAACAGAATCCCGAACGCCACCGTCACCGCCATAAGAGTCGTGATGTTGTGCATGGGATGGAAGATCAGGGCGGGGATCACATCCTCGTACCCGAAAATACTTCCAAAACAGAATCCGAAAAAGATCGATGAGACGCCCGCCCGAAGCAGGATCCCGCCGATTTCCTCGGCGGCGGGCACTTTTTTGGTCAGAAGCCATCCGAGAAACGCCAGGACAAATCCATGGCCCACATCTCCGAACATCACACCGAACATCAATAAAAACGCCACGCCGATAATCGACGACGGCTCGATTTCGGTGTAATCGGGAGAGCCGTATGTGGTGACGAGGGCCTGGAAGGGCTTTAACAGTTTCGGATTTCTCATGATAACCGGCACCTTGACTTTCCCGGTTTTCACGCCCTCAACCTCTTCGGCGGGTGTCACCTCAAGGTAGAACAGATCCCCCAGAAGTTCCGCAAGCACCCGTTTCAAATCATCGACGCTTTTTGCCGGTATCCAGCCGGTAATCAGAGCGGTACTCTCGGAAAGTCCCATGGACTTGACCGAGACGAGAATATCCAGATTCGTGGTCAAGTGTTCCCTGATGCGCAACAGTTCATTTCGATAGGTCCAGCCGAATCCTCGCAGCTTGTTCTCCCCCTCTCCGATCCGCACCTTCAGCTCGTTGATGCGACCTTCGATCTGCTGCCTCGCCTCTCCCGGCGTCCCGGCGCAATCCTGGGGGAGAGGAAGAAACTCAAAGAGCATATTTTTGAGCTCATCCTCCAGGGTCTCCGCATCTTCAGGGAGACAGAAAAACGCGCTCAGCTCCCGGTCGCCCCGGGTCTGAATGGGAATGTATGTGGTGAATTTCGCGGTGATCCCCTCTTCAAGGAGACGAACATGCTTGGAGGGAAAATATCCGTAAAACATACGGAGCATCGTCAAATCCCTCATGTGGGAAACATCCACATCGACGGGCGTCAGGTTGTCGAGCCGCCTGAGGTTGTCCTCCTCGATGTTGAGTTTGTCTCTGAGGGTATATATCTCGTCGTTTATGGACCGTATCTGGGAGTGATAGGCCTGTATTTTTTCTTCCAGTTCATCAATGTCATCAAGGGGATTAACCTCGTACGTGCCCGGTATGGCGGGCGCCTCTTCGGTGATTCCGGCATGGTCAAAAATCTCATCAAGCTGCCGCTTCGCTGTCTGATACCGGGAGACCACTTCAAGTTCCTGGCCTGGTGTCCAACCCATTTCAGAAAGCCCCGGGGTGCCTCCCACCTCCACCAGGTGCATAATCCCCAGG